>CAZWEF010000011.1:0-30508 GCA_964632125.1 uncultured Erysipelotrichales bacterium | reverse complement strand
GTATTGAGTATGTGAATACTTTTTATTTAGGATCACCAGCATTGTTTTTATCGTTTAGTGTTGCCATTCTAACTGTAATCATTTTAAAAAAGTTGCAACAAATCAAAGCACTTAAAATTAGTATGCCAGAATCAGTTCCAACTGGTGTAAGCCGTTCATTTAACTTACTGATCCCAATACTACTTGTGATTTTTATGTTTGCAGGCTTAAGATTACTTGTTGACCTTTCAGGTAAAACAACAACAGATCTTATGTTTTCAATCATTCAAGCGCCTTTTGCTTCGCTTGTTAATTCACCTATAGGCCTAGTCATTATCTTTATTTTATACATGCTTTTATGGGGATTTGGGGTTCATACAGCATTTATTTTTGGTCCTATTTTAGAACCGATTTACTTGATGAGTATCAACCAAAACATGCAAAACATGGAACAAGGAAAAGCGATGATGAATATCATCACCAAACCATTCTTAGACTCTGTTGCTTTTATGGGTGGTGCAGGGAACATGCTTGCACTCATTATTGCAATTTTCATCATCTCAAAACGTGTCGATTATCGTTCAATTGCAAAAGTAGGGGTAGCTCCAGGATTGTTTAACATCTCAGAACCGATCATGTTTGGTTTACCAGTTGTGATGAATCCCATTTTAATTATTCCAATGATTCTCTCGACACTCTTTGGTATTGGACTTGGTGTTTTGAGTACGTATATTGGTTTTATGGGTCATACATACATCCTAATTCCTTGGACAACACCACCAATTTTAAGTGCATTTCTAGCCACAGGTGGTAGCATAGGTGCAGCCATTACAGCACTTGTAATCCTTATAGGTAGTGTCTTTATTTACATGCCATTTGTTGGCGTTATGAATCAACAAAAAAATGATTAGTTTACTTTTAACCAACATTATCGTATGATGGTTAATAGGTGATAACATGATAAGAGATTTAATTGAATCAAGCATGATGCTTTTTTCCAAACAAGAAAAGAAAGTTGCACGATATGTTTTAGACCATCTAGAAGCCATTCAAAGTATGAGACTTAAATCACTTTCACAAGCTATTGATGTGTCTGAAGCAACCGTTCTAAGATTTTGTCGTAAAATTGGATTTGATGGTTATCAGCCATTTCAAATTGAACTGATCAAACAATGGGCAGTTAAAGACAACACTGATACCTTTTTTGAAGGTGAAATCATGATGGAAGATGAAACAAAGATCATTGCACAAAAATTAATGGCCAATTATCAAGCTATTTTGATGCAAACATATGAACAACTCGATTTTGAAACAATTAAAACAGTTGCCAAGAAAATGCATCAAGCAAACAAAGTAAGAATCTATGCAGTTGGTCTTTCTGCTGCATCACTTGTGGATATTAAGACACGTTTCTATCGGATTGATGATCATGTTTCATTTGTCCTTGATTCACATCAAATGATTATTGATGCTGCCATGCTTTGTCAACATGACTTGGTCATCATTCAATCCAATTCAGGTGCTACGCGTGATCTCATTGATGTTTTAAACATGGTTCAAGCAAAAGGCATTGAAGTGGTTGTGATTTCAAGACATCAGCATAGTTATTTGATGCAACATGCAAATTATTCAATTAAAAGCACAAGTCTTGATTATGAACTTGTTGGGGGTTCTATTTTCCAAAAAATCTCTCAACAATACATCATGGATATTTTGTTTTTTGAGTACATGAAAGATGTTGATGCTTCTAAAAAACAACAACTAGAACATATCCTCAACTCACTTAAAACATTAAAGGACTGGTAATATGAGAGAAAACATGGTATACAATGCAGGCTTGTTTCAAATACGACCTTATATGATTGATCGCATTCAAACGATTATGGCACATAATCTTACCATCCATTCATGTGATTATTTGTTTTTAGGTGATTCCATTACAGAGGCATTAGATACATCTGTTTTTGAATCATTTGGCACCATCGTGAATGCGGGTATTTCAGGTTTAACAACAGAAGTACTATTATTTTTAATAGATGAATGTGTGATTAAATTTGCACCTAAACATGTCTTTTTAATGATTGGAACAAATGATTTAGGCAATACCAGTATGAAAAGCCCTAGACAAATTGCTTTAAACATCAAAACCATTGTTGAACATATAAACCATAATTTAGAAACGACCATCACATTGATATCGCCACTCCCTTGTGATGAATCAAAACATGGTGTAGGAATTCGCTCAAACGCTATGTTGAAATTGATTTTCAGTGAAGCAAAAGCACTACTTGATCATCAAGTGTCTTATATTGATTGTTTTAATTTGTTTACAATAAATGGAAACACCAATAAGTCGTTATATGTAGATGGCTTACATTTAAATCAACTTGGTTACAATAAGTACATAGATGTCATAAAAAGTTTTATGAATACATTAAAATAGATAGAAATGTTATCGCTTTCATGTTATCATTTAAGTAAGATATACAAGAAAGGATGATAGATATGAAACGTCTTTTATGCTTAACACTCATTGTATCGATGCTTGTTTTAGTTGCTTGTTCTTCGAGTAATTCAGATAAGTCGGGTGATTTTTCAAAAGAACGTGATGTAACAACTGAAGACATTGCTTTATTTAAAGAAACAATGAAAGATGAAGCCAATAATTTAACACCATTAAAGGTATCTACCCAAGTTGTTTCAGGCACCAACTATAAGTTTTATGTGCAAGTCAATGATCAAAAAAACACATTTGAGTACATTACAATATATGTTTCTTTAGATGCTAAAGAAGCACCTAAAGTGACAGAAAGAAAAACAGCGAAATAGCACCCATTTGGGTGCTTTATTCATGATTAATCATGATAAAATAAAAAGGCCTGAGCCTTTTATTTGAACGCATCTAATATAGAAGTAAGTTTTGTATTAAACGTATCTAAATCACCATGAACAACTTCAATCGTTTTATCTAATTTTGTTTGTTGGTCAACTAAGATTGTCTCTAATACATCGATTTCTTTGGTAACATCATCACCATCATGCTTAGCTTGAAGACTTTGAATCACCTCATATAAATCAACATGATCCATGATACGACCAGCACCCCAAAATAAACGACTTGGATCTTGTTTGATCACATAGTCTGTGAAGTATTGATATGTTTGATTAGAGAAATCATAAGCATACCAGTTATTATCAATGAGCCATAAGTATTCATCTAAAGCAACACTAACTTCACCTTTTTTAAGCGCTTCAATTGAACTTGTTAGAGCATCGACATTAGTTTGGAAGTGAGATTGAGGCATGATTTCAACATCTTCCCAAGTTAATCGAACAAAGTGATTTTGTGCATATTGATAGGCTTCAATAAGTAATTGATTCAATGCTTTTGCTTCTTCCTTTATTTTTGTCATTGAGGCTTGATCTTGATTGTTAAGTGCTTTAACATATGCTTTGTTTTTAGAAGTGATTTGATCATAGATTTTGGTTGCATCTGTTTTCATTGCACTAAAATCATAATCAGGTAACAAATCTTGATAAACATCGATACGTGCATTGAAATCAAAAGGCATCACTGCAAGTTCATCATAAGCAAGTACCATTAACCCATACATATTCAAATGATACGCCATGATTTCAGGTTGATAGGTTGATGGGTCATCCAACTGTGTATGATAATAATTGGATGTAAAAGTACCACTATCAAAATCATTACGTAACGCAGGTACACCATATAGTGAATAAGAATAATCATCAGACCAAGTTCTAAGCCCACCTGTTACTTTAACACCATCTGGATAGGCGTTATCTACCTTAGGTACTTTGGTTTTCCAATTGTCTAAAAAAGACACATATTCATAGACTGTTCTGATTTCATCACGAGGTGAATGCTGATAGGCAGGTAGCTCAAAATTAATGTCGACAAAAGCTTGTCCAACCCATTCAGGATGTATTTGATTGATCTGATTGAATGCCCCTGTAGACCAATCATAACGTGTATTTGTTGCACCCCATTCTTCAGCAGCATGCGACAAGAATATAATGGTTTTTTCAGGTTGTATACCAGCATCTATTAAACCTTTAGCCATGCCCATAGATAGTGCAACTGCAGCATTATTATCTTGAAACCCTTGATAATAAACATCGTAGTGAGAAGTAACTAAGATGTATTCATTTGGATTTTTACCAATGATTTTACCACTAACATTATAAGCAGTTTGCTGCTCACTCACAATTGATTTAGCATCCAATGTGATGTTTAGTGTTTGATCACCTAGTACACCACGCAATGCCTTTGCATCACGTTGACTCATTGAAAACGCAACAGCATCACTTGGCCCACAAATATCTTGTGTATTCAAAGCCTCTTCACTTGCTTCACTATATCCACCACTTTGTACAGCAATAACCCCAGCAGCACCACGAATGTGCGCTTCATAAGCAGGGTAGTTTATCCACCAATCAGTTCGCTGATTGATATCAATTAAAACAAACTTACCAGCCACATCAAGTCCTTCTAAGTCATCTTTGGTTCCTTGTTTCCCATCAATGATTTCAAATGATTGAGGACCAAATGTATCCAATGATGTCGCATAACCACCTAAATGAATCAAAACAGTTTCATTGTTTTCATTCACATAAGATAAGTCAGCTTTTTCAAACGTCCACGCATCCACAGAAAAAGGCTCTAATAAAACATCTTTTAAACCAATGCTTTTCATCTCATCTGCAATCATGTTAGCAGCTTGGTGTTCTGCAAAAGAACCAGCAGTACGATATCCAAGATCAGGATTTGTTTTATAGTCTAATAGTTTCATTGCAAATTCATATGCATATGGCTCATTGACTTTCTCTAAATAAGTTTGTTCTTGTGTTGTTAAAGTTGTTTTTGATTGGCATCCACTTAGTAGTCCAAGAACAAGAACAATGCTAAGTAACCATAATTGTGCTTTCATTTATCAACATCCTTTCTCTAGCAAGAAAGAATATATCATAACTAAAAACAACTTGCAATAACTATTTGATATATTTAATAAAAAGTTTTATAAATAAAACTAAGCACCTCTATTTGCTTTCTATAGTATGTATTAAAAGACATGCAATTGAGTTAAAGGCATAAATAATAAAAAAATAAATCTTTTGTTTCAAACAATTGTCCATTTGATCAAAATTGTAGTACAATAGAAAAAAAGGAGGGTATTATGAAATTTAATGATATGTCGTATCAACGTCCGGAAATGGACCAAGTACTTAAACAATGCCAACACTATTTAGATGGCTTACAAAACGCAGCTTCTTTTATGGTTGCAAATGAAGCATTTGTCGGGTTACTTGAATTAATGAACCAAGTTGAAACAATGGCAGTGCTTGCGAGTATTCGCAACTCAGCAAATGTTGATGATGCTTTTTATAAAGCTGAACAAGATTTTTTTGATGAAAACAGTCCAAGACTAGCAAATATTGTCACACAGTGTCAAACTGCAATTTTAGCGTCTAAGTTTAAAGATGATTTTGAGAAGACTTATGGGTCTCATTATATAACAGTACTTGATTATTCTTCTCGTTTAATGAATGAAGCAGTTGTTCCTTTACTTGTTGAAGAAAATAAACTAGCAACACGTTACAATCAATTAATTAGTAAAGCCAAAACAACATTCAATGGTGAAACATTACCATTAACACGTATGATGCCTTATATGAAAAATAAGTCTCGTGATGTTCGTAAAGCTGCAAATGAAGCTTACTTTAGTTTCTTTAAAGAAAATCAAAAAGAAGTTGAAGCAATCTATCAATCATTGATTCAAGTACGTGTTGATATTGCTAAGGCGATGGGTTATGACAATTATGTTGATTATGCGTATGTGATGCGTTGTCGTTATGATTATAACCAACAAGATGTTCAAAAATTAAGGGATGCAGTTAAAAAACTCATTGTACCTGTTGTTGTTGAACTAGAAAAACAAAAAGAAAAACGTTTAGGTATTGATCACGCCATGTATTATGATTATCCGATGACATTTGAATTTGGTGATGTTTCACCTGTTATTAGTGAAGCAGAAATGGTACCAGCGGCTAAGCAAATGTATCGTGAGCTTTCGCCTGAAACAGGTGAGTTCTTTGATTTCATGGTAGACAATGAATTGCTTGATTTATCTGCTCGTGATGGCAAAAGACCTGGTGGTTATTGTACCTTTATTAAAAATCACAAATCACCGTTTATCTTCTCTAATTTCAATGGCACATCAGGTGATGTTGATGTGTTAACACATGAGGCAGGGCATGCATTTGATGTTTACATGAATCGTTATCGTGTCATCAGTGAATACATTTGGGGCGGATATGATATTGCTGAGATTCATTCAATGAGTATGGAGTTCTTCACGTATCCTTGGATGCCATTATTCTTTAAAGATAAAGAAAAAGCATATCGTTTTGAACATGTCATTGATAATTTGAAATTCATTCCTTATGGCTTACTTGTTGATGATTTCCAACATCATGTTTTCCATAATCCTAATATGACACCAAGTGAAATCAATGCAACATGGCGTCGTTTAGAAAAAGAATATATGCCAATGAAAGATTACTCAGACAATGCCTTTTTAGATGAAGGAACATTTTGGTTTAAACAAGCACATATATTTGTAAGTCCATTCTATTACTTAGATTATGTTGTAGCACAATTAACAGCGTTCCAATTCTTTATTCGTATGCAACAAAGTGACCACGCATTTGATGATTATAAACAACTTGTTTCAATGGGTGGAACATTGCCATTTGTTGCATTACTAGAAGCCAATGGCCTTAAAACACCATTTAGTGAAGAGACAATTAATACCATTATTGAAGGGGTAAAAACCTACTTATCACAATTTGATTTCTAACAGAAAGCCTGTCTTTCTGTTTTTTATTTCAATATAAGCTATGATTTGCTATAATAAGTATGAGGTGAGACAATGAAACTAAATGTATTGGTTGTAGATGACGAACAAGCCATATTAGAACTTGTTGGTTATCATTTAAATAAAGCTGGATATGAGGTATTTAAAGCCAGTCATGGGAATCAAGCATTGGATATCATTGAAAATCAAAGAATTGATTTTGCGATTATCGATATCATGATGCCAATTATGAATGGGTTTGATCTTGTTAGAGAGATCAAGTTTTTTAAAGAAGATTTACCCATCTTAATGTTAACAGCGAAGTCATCTTCAGTTGACAAGCTTAAAGGATTTGAATTAGGCATTGATGATTATTTAACCAAACCATTTGAACCACTTGAATTGCTTGCACGCATTCAAGCTATTTTAAAACGTTATCAAATCAATCAAGAACAACGCATTTTAATCAAGGATACTTTATTTGATGGTGCCAGTGCCACAATTAAGTACCACGATCAAGTCTTTCAATTACCACTAAAGCAGTTTCAATTGGCTTTTTTACTGGCTTCAAAACCAAATCAAATCTTTACACGTGAACAAATCATTGAGTCTATTTGGGGCATGGACTACGAAGGGTTTGATCGAACAGTTGATGTTCACATTAAACGCATTCGTGAAAATTTATCAAGCATACCTGACTTTAAGATTATCACCATGAGAGGACTTGGATACAAGTTAGAGGTTGGTGCATGAAACTTGAAGGACGCTTAATCTTTGGGTTCTTTATTGCAGTACTGATTAGTTTTGGTCTTACTATTTATTTTTTAAGTAACACGCAAATTGACGCATTGTATGCCATCAACAACAATGAATGGGATCATACTGTTCGCTTAATTGAGATTGCATCACAGGATGAAAAACAAGATTTTTTAGATTTTTTAAACTATTTTTCAACCAGTCAACGATATGAAATTGTTATGTTTAGTAATGAAGTAGAACTGCATTTTAATCAACAAAAGAATTCTACTTTAATTGAAGAAGTGCGCCATGATCTTGTTTTTGGTAACATGGCTAAAAACACGAATAAAAACCGTTATATTTTCAATGTCTATATTGAAGGTAAACCGTATGTGGTTGCATTACAACGTGTTTTTTCTTATGAACAAATGGTCATGAATCGAATACTTATTTATGCTTTTGTGAGTATTTTAATTTCAGGAACGGCTGTTTTTATGTTTTTAGCTGAAATCATTGTTCAACCAATCAAAAGATTAATTAAAGCCACAAGACAGTTGTCTAAAGGTGATTATGACATTCGAGTTAAAGTTGACCATCGTACCAATGAAATGGCTGAACTGAGTGAGAACTTTAATTTACTTGCTTTAGAACTTGGCAGTTTAGAAGAAAAAAGACAACAGTTTGTATCCGATATTTCTCATGAGTTACAAACGCCAATAACTTCGATTCAAGGTTTTGCTAATATATTAAAAGATGATGAACTACCAGAAGATCAACGTCAACAGTATTTAGAAATCATTATCCAACAAAGTAAGCGCCTATCAACACTGAGTAAAAGTATGATTCATCTTGCGATGCTTGATACAGAACCAACTAAAGAGTTTACCCACTTTAAATTAAATGATTTACTTGAATCTGTTATGATGTCTTGTCAACCGATGATTAAAGAAAGAGATATTGTGTTAACATCATCTTTAGATGATGTAGCTATTGATGCTGACTACAATCAATTAGAACAAGTTTTCACTAATGTCTTAACCAATGCATTTAAATATTCTAATCATGCAGGAGATGTTTCTTTAACCCTTAAAAAAACAAGAAAAGAAGCCATTGTTGTGATTGAGGATCATGGCATTGGGATACCAAAAGAAATTGTTCATCGTATTTTTGAACGCTTTTATCGTGCTGAACAAGCACGTCATGAACAGGGTTCAGGATTAGGGCTGGCTATTGTAAAACGCATTGTGTCACTGCATCAAGGAGAAATTGATGTTGAATCAAAGGAACATGTTGGGACAAAAGTCACCATTCGTTTACCTTTGCAACAAGAAAACAAATAGGAGAAATTATGGAACGATTAAAAGAAAAGATTCTATCAGATGGTTATATTATTGAACCTAATATTTTAAAGGTTGATCGTTTTATTAATCATCAAATTGATGTCACTTTATTTATTGAAATTGGGCAAGCATTTAAGGAACACTTTAAACAACATAAGATCACAAAAATTTTAACGGTTGAAGCCAGTGGCATTGGTGTCGCTTGTTTAACTGCTCTTGCTTTTGATCAGGTGCCTGTTGTATTTGCTAAAAAAGCCACATCAGCAATCATGACAGGTACAATGTATGAAGCATCTGTTCATTCATTTACGAAAAAACAAGATTATCAAATGATTGTCGATCAACGTTTTATAACCAAAGATGATTGTGTACTAATTGTTGATGATTTTTTAGCGAATGGACAAGCATCGCTTGGACTTGTTTCAATTGTTAAACAAGCTGGTGCTACACTTGCTGGAGTTGGTATTGTCATTGAAAAAGGATTTCAAACAGGACGTAAGTTACTTGAAGAAGCTGGAGTTGATGTGTGTTCACTTGCCGTCATTGAGCGTTTTGAAGATGGTAAGGTTGTTTTTAAAAACTAAATTTGAATGAGACTAAAGGAGACCTCTATGTTCTTGATTATAATTGCGACACTTATTTCTATTCTTGTAATATTGATGGTTATTTATAGTGTCTATGATAAAAATCGTGTTTTAAAGAAACTTGAATCAGAATATGGGCAGAAATCATTAAGGGTTTATGATGAACGAGATTATAAAGGGATTAGTCAGTTGTTTCGTTGTTTTCCTTTTGTAGGAAAGGAGATTGTTGATGATGTGACATTTAATGATCTTCAATTAAAAACATTATTTGAACACATGAACCATTCGATCACCAATATTGGTGATGCTTACGTGTATCGTCATATTCGAACACAACAATACGATCACTTAAATCGTCTTGAACGAAATATTTTGTATTTTGATACACATCCTAATGAGCGCTTGAAGCTCCAATATCGATTATTTAGAAGCAAACCACCTTTAATTATGGATAAAGATGGTCGCGCAATTGAAACAGGTGTTGATACCTTTGCTGAGGATTTAAAGAATGATGCATTTCCGAAGCTTTCTTTGGTTCCATGTATTGTTTTTTTTAGTGGTGCATTACTTTTATTAATGCTTGTTTTCTTGAATCTTCAATTTGGTACTTATGTTCAAGCTTATCAAGATATGATTATTTTATTTCTAATTCTTGGTGCGAGCATTCAGTTGGTTGCAACTTTAGCGTATTTCTTTATTTACTATGAAAAGACAATGTCCATCATGAAAACAATTAATACGCTAGGTGGTAGTATCCATGTTGCAAAGTATTTGAATAAGTTGGATCAAGCTTTTTTTGATGAAGAGTTTGAAAAACTCTCGCCAGCTTTAGAGAAATTAAAACAATCGAGTTCCATTTTTGAGTTATATAAGTTATGCATGTTCCAAACAGCTACTTCACTTTTTTCACTTATTTTGGGCTTTGTTCTCGTTTATTTTGGCATCTATGGCTTTGTCTATAGACTCGTTGTTCATACGTTTAGACGTCATGTAAATGAAGCCTTGGTTTTATATGATACAATTGGTTATTTTGAACTATGCATGAGCCAAAGTTCGTATCGTAATACACTTTCCAACTTTTGTCATCCAACCTTTACAAATGAATCAGGGTTTGATTTTCAAGATATGTATCATCCTTTGCTAAAAGAACCTGTATCGAATTCAAAGCATTTAGAGGAACGCATGATTATTACAGGTGCTAATGCTAGTGGGAAATCAACCTTTGCAAAAGCGCTAGCCATTAATATACTATTAGCTCAAACGATTAATTTATGTTTTGCAAAGACTTTTTCTTTTAATCCCCTAACAGTGTATACATCCATGAAAATGGAAGATGACATTGCTTCAGGCGACAGTTTTTATGTTGCGGAGATAAAACGATTAAAGTCATTTATTGATTCTATTGAACCAACATCCCGTAAAATGTTCTTTGCTGATGAAATTCTAAAAGGGACGAATACAGTTGAAAGAATTGCTGCTGCAACTGCGATATTGAAACAATTTGCTGAAGATCAATGTGCTTTTTGCTTAACAACTCATGATATTGAACTCACTAAACTGCTAAAATATGATTTCGTGAATTATCATTTTAAAGAAATAACGACAAATCAAGAAATTCGTTATGACTATAAGTTATATGACGGGGTTACTCAAGCGAGTAATGCAATTGCACTTCTCGAATACATTCATTTTGATTCAACTATTGTAAAAGAAGCATCTCGATTGGCAAAGCATTTTATTGATTTTGGTCGTTGGGAAGCATAATCATAAGTTATTACATCAAGTAGATGTTATTGATTTTATGTTTAAATAGTACTAAGTACTATTTTTTTCTTTTACAATTTTATGTGTTAAGCACAAAGAATGCTTTTATTTTATGATGTTTTCTTGTATAATAGTAATGATATAAAGAGGGTGATGATTTGTTTTTAAAGAGAATAGAAGCTTATGGATTTAAATCGTTTGCTGATAAAACAATCATAGAATTCGAAAATGGCATTACTGGTGTTGTTGGTCCTAATGGATGTGGGAAAAGCAACATAGCGGATGCCATTCGATGGGTTTTAGGTGAACAGTCTGCTAAGTCACTGCGTGGTAGTCACATGAGTGATATTATTTTTGCTGGTAGTGAAAATAGAAAGCCACTTGGGCTTGCTGAAGTGACACTGGTGTTTGACAATACGAACCATCTTTTACCAATTGAATACGCAGAGGTCCAAGTCACACGTCGTTTGTTTCGAAGCAACAATGAATCAGAGTATTTACTGAATGGGCAAAATTGTCGTTTAAAAGATATTGCTGATTTGGTAATGGATACAGGGCTTGGAAAAGATTCCTTATCGATTATTTCGCAAGGCAATATCTCACGTTTTGCGGATTCTAAACCAGAAGAGCGTCGTTTGTTTTTTGAAGAAGCTGCTGGTGTTTTGAAATACAAAAAAAGAAAACAAGAGTCGCTAAGAAAGCTTGAACGAACACAAGATCATCTTGATCGTATTAAAGACATTTTGTTTGAATTGGAACGACAAGTAGGTCCACTTGCTAAGCAAGCTGAAAAGGCTAAAGCTTACTTGTCTTATAAAGAAACACTTCAAACAACTGAGGTGTCGTTAATTGTTCAAGAAGTCTCAGGATATCATGAGTCGCTTGAACAAATCAAACAAGCACTTGAAACGCAACAATACAATCTATTAACCCAAGAATCTGAGTTATCGATCAATGAAGCGCGTCAAGAAAAAACCAAACAAGCGATGCATGAACTTGATTTGGATATCAATGAACTACAAGGTCAATTGGTTCAAGTAATGAGTGAGCTCAATCAAATTTCGGTTCAAAAAGCTGAAATGGATGAACGCATGAAAGTCACTCAAAATAAAGAGGATATTGATGGTCGTGTCGCACTCTTAAAAAAAGATTTAGAGGAACATCTTTTTGAATTACAGTCGAAAGAAGAACGTTTACAAAAACAAGAAGCATCTTTAAGTGAACTATTGTCACAACGTCAAATGATTCAAGATGAAATGGAAACATATCAAGAAACAGCTCAAGATTTACAAAATAAGTTAAATCAATTGGATCATAAAAAACAATGGTTGCAACAAATGATGTCGCAAAAAGGACAATACCCTCAAGGCGTACGATCTATTTTAGATGCTAAGAATGTTTTATATGGGGTTGAAGGTACAATTGATCAGGTCATTGAAATTGAGCCAACATATCAACTTGCAATTACAACAAGTTTAGGCAGTAGCATGAATTTTGTGGTGATGAAAACAGTTGAAGCAACCAAAGATGCCATTGCCTATTTAAAACAACATAAAGCAGGGCGTGCAACCTTTTTACCACTCGACCGCATTCAAGCAAGACATATGCCAAGTGATGTTTTAACGATTCTTGCATCGATGCCAGGTTATTTAGGGATTGCGTCATCATTTGTGAAAAACACTCAGCATATTCAACCAGCGATTGATCAGTTGCTTGGACAAGTGATCGTTGCAAGTCATATTGATGATGCAACCAATATCTCTAAGATGGTTTATGGTCGTTATAAAATCGTAACACTTGAAGGGGATGTTGTCCATGTTGGTGGTTCTTTAACTGGTGGTAGTTACAAAAATGCGCAACAAAATTATAAAGAAGAACTTGATCAACTAGAAGCAAAAGGGCCAGTACTTGGCAAACAGTACCAAAGTTGTAAGCAAAAAGCTGCTGATTTATCTGATGAGCTAAGTGGGATTGCGACAACACAAATACAAAAACAAGTCAGTGTAGCAAAACTAAGAGAAGAAATTCAAGAAAAAAAGCAAGCCATTCAGTTGGTTAAAAATGAGTATGAAGCACTTACCCACGAACAATTTGATGATCAAAGTGTGATGGTAGATCATCAGTTGTTGACGCAGATTGAAGAAAAAACAACCATTAAAGATGATATGATTGAAACCATTAAAATTAAACGTGAGCGTCGTCTTTCTTGGTTAAATGAAAGTCAAACGATTGAACTTGATGCAAAAGCTTTACGCATGGAAATCAATCAGGTGAAACGTCAAATACATGAACTTGAACTTGATCAAATTAAGTATCAACAAGAAATGGAACATATGTTAACGCGTCTTGGACAAGAATATCAATTGACTTTTGAGTTTGCAAAGGAACAAGCGCAACCACTAGATGATTTTGAACAAGCTAAAAGCATGGTACTTGAATTAAGACAAAAGATTCAAAAGCTTGGTTATGTGAATCTTGAAGCAATTGAAGAGTATGAAACAGTTAAAGAACGATTTGATTTTCTAAGTGAACAAAAAGAAGATTTAGATCAAGCGCGTTATGATTTACTTGAAGCCATTAATGAAATGGATAAACAAATGGAGAAACAATTTGTTGATATGTTTGAACAAGTTAATCGTAACTTTGATGATGTTTTCAAACAATTGTTTGGTGGTGGTCATGCATTGCTTAAATACACAGACCCAACCAATATTCTTGAAACAGGGATTGACATTGAAGTACAACCACCGGGAAAAACAATTCAAAATATTTCACTTTTCTCTGGGGGTGAAAAGGCTTTGATCGCTATTTCATGTTTGTTTGCGATTTTAAAAGCGAAACCAATTCCTTTATGTATCTTAGATGAAGTAGAAGCTGCATTAGACGCTGTTAATGTTGAACGATTTGCTAAATATCTAAAAAACTTCTCTCTTGATACACAGTTTATTGTGGTGACACATCGATCTGGTACAATGGAAGAATGTGATTTACTCTATGGTGTAACCATGCAAGAACAAGGTATTACAAGGATGTTTAGTGTTATGCTTGAAGATGCTAAACAACTGTCAACGGAAGGAAGTGCATGATGGGTTTATTTGATAAAATTAAAAAGAGTCTATTTGGTGAAACGGTTAAACAAAATGATAAGTATGTTGCTGGCTTAGATAAGGCAAGTAAAAGTTTGGGTGATCGTATCAATGAATTGGCTGCACGATATCGAGAACTAGATGATGATTATTTTGAAGAACTAGAAAATATATTGATCATGGCAGATGTTAGTGTTGATGTTGTCATGAATATAGTTGATGAAATAAAAAAAGAAATCAGAATTCAGAATATCAAGGATCCAGCCTTGATTAACGACATTATTGTTGACAAAATGTTTGTGATTTATGCTAGTGATAGCGTTATTTTGACAGATATTCAATATGCAAAAGAAGGACTGACAGTTATTTTAATGGTTGGTGTTAACGGTGCTGGTAAAACCACAACCATTGCAAAACTAGCTCATATGATTAAACAAGACAACAAACAAGTCATGGTGGCAGCTGGTGATACTTTTAGAGCAGGTGCTATAGATCAACTAGCAACATGGGCAGATCGTTTAGCCATTCCTATTGTTAAAAGTGCCCCAGGCGGTGATCCATCAGCTGTGTTGTTTGATGCGATTGGACAAGCTAAGGCGCAAGGGATGGATGTTTTGATATGTGATACGGCTGGTCGTTTACAAAACAAGGTTAATTTGATGAACGAACTTGAAAAAATGAATCGAGTGATTCAAAAGGAAATACCTGATGGTCCTCATGAAACCTTACTCGTTATTGATGCGACAACAGGTCAAAATGGTGTTAGTCAAGCGCTTGAGTTTTCTAAGATAACGAATGTTACAGGGATTGTCTTAACCAAAATGGATGGTACAGCTAAGGGTGGCATTGTCTTGTCAATTAAGGATCAACTTAATATTCCAGTTAAATTTATTGGATTAGGTGAGAAACTTGATGATTTGGAACCATTTGATTTAGAACAATATATCTATGGATTATGTAAGGGATTATTTAATGATTGATAAAACCATTCGTGTGACTCAGTTATACGATGTTTATGGTAAATTGTTGACGCCAACACAAAGACAATACATCGAGTATTATTATTTTGATGATTTATCGTTAAAAGAGGTTGCTGAAGAACTTGGTGTTAGTCGTAATGCGATTCATGATAGTTTAAAAAGGACTGTTGAATTAATGGAGCATTATGAGGCCAATTTGCATGTCTTAAGACTTGAACAAACCATTCAAGCAATTAAAGCAAGTCATACATTACAAGAAGTGCATGACTTTATTGAGTCATTTGAAAGAAGTAAGGAGGAATAGTTGTGGCATTTGAATCGTTATCAGAACGTCTGCAACAGACGTTAAAGAAGATTAAAGGTGAAAGTAAATTAACAGAGCAAAACATGGATGACGCCCTTAGGGAAATCCGACTTGCGTTACTTGAAGCAGATGTTAACTTCAAGGTTGTTAAATCATTTGTTCAATCAGTAAAGGAACAAGCATTAGGGGCAGATGTGTTATCTCAACTCTCTCCTGGTCAAATGGTTGTTAAAATCGTTCATGATGAACTTGTTAAGGTTTTAGGTGGTAGTGTTAGTGAACTAAACTTAGATCATAAACCAACGATTATCATGATGGTTGGTCTACAAGGGACTGGTAAAACAACTCATGTTGGTAAAATTGCTAAGTTTATTAAAGAGAAAAAAGGTAAAAACCCTCTGCTTGTTGCATGTGATATTTATCGACCTGCAGCCATTGAACAGTTACAAACAATTGGTCAACAACTAGGGATCCCTGTTTATAGTGAAGGGCAAAACAATCCTGTCGATATTGCCAATCATGCAGTTGCTTATGCTAAAGAACATGGTCACGATGTGATATTTGTCGATACAGCTGGGCGTCTACATATTGATGATGCATTGATGGATGAGCTTGATGCCATTCAAGCAAGTATTAAACCACAAGAAATACTACTTGTTGTAGATGCGATGACAGGACAAGATATTGTCAATGTTGCTGAAGCCTTTAATCAAAAGCTTGCACTTACAGGTGCTGTTTTAACCAAATTAGATGGTGATGCAAGAGGTGGGGGTGCCTTATCTATTGCTTCTATTACTGGTGTTCCAATTAAGTTTGTTGGTACTGGTGAGAAAATGGATAACTTAGATGTTTTCTATCCAGATCGTATGGCAGATCGTATTTTAGGGATGGGGGATGTTTTATCTCTCATTGAAAAAGCGTCAGATGTTATTGATGAAAAGAAAGCACAAAAGCTTGCGGATCGCATGATGAGTGGTCAATTTGATTTCAATGATATGCTTGAGCAAATGAGACAAGTAAAAAAACTAGGCTCATTCTCTGGTATTTTAAAGATGCTTCCAGGGATGGGTAATTTAACCAAACAACTCAATCAAATCAAAGATGAAGATGCAAACGAGAAGTTAAAAGTGACGGAAGCCATTATTTTAAGTATGACTAAAGAAGAACGTAAAAATCCTAATTTACTTAAAGCTGCACGTAAACAACGTATTGCATCAGGAAGTGGTCGCACCATTCAAGAAGTGAATCTTGTGTTAAAACAATATGAACAAAACAAACAAATGATGACCATGATGGCATCAGGACAAATGCCTGGTATGCCAGGTGGTGGTATGAATCGTGCCCAACCAGTTAATACACCACCAAAGCACAATAAAAAGAAGAAGAAAAAGCGTTGATGAAAAAGATTTCTTTATTGATTATTTCTGTGCTATTGGTTGGGACTTCTTTTTTGTTTTATCAACAGTATCAAAAAGATCAACAACATAAAAAACAATTGCAACATCAAGAAGAAGTTCGCGCTGCTTATCAACAAGTTGTTTCCTTGAAAAATGAAGCAACACTCTTTAACAATGAGGGTAAAAGTATCGGGAAAATTGCTCAAGGCATGGTTGTAGAACTTGATGCTTTTGAACAAAATGATTATTTCAAAATAAAAAACCAAGATATGTTTGTTCATTATTTGGATGTTCAAGCTGCTAGTTTACCTGTTTATGACGATCGTTATAAAAACTATATTCCATTTAATGAATCCATTGTCCTTGAACAAGCATCATTTTATGATGTTAATGATGGATTGTTGTTTCAAGTTAATTTACCATTCACCTTTGATATCTTAGTTAAGCTTGAAGATGCTTATTTGGTTGAATGGCAAAACCAACTTGTTAAAATCAAATCAAGTGATGTTAAAGAAATCATTAAAAATGACCGACAATTACCTGAACTTGCAACTGATGTGCCTGTTTTAATGTATCATTTCTTTTTTGACGATACAGCTGGGCAAACTGCTAATGATGGTAATTGGATCAGTCGTACTTATTTTGCCAATCATCTTGATTATTTTAAAGAACAGAATTATTTAACTTTAACCATGAAAGAAACGCAATGGTTGATGTATGGACAAGTACAGTTGCCAAAAAATGTTGTTGCGATTACGATTGATGATGGTGATCCGTCTGTCTTCTCTGTTGCTGAACCTGAACTTGCAAAACGAGATATGCACGCTACTGTCTTTTTAGTCACTGCATGGAATGGTTTTTTAGCATCTGAGAGTCATCCTTCACTTGAATTTCAATCTCATAGCCATGATATGCATCAAGGTGGCTGTACCGGTCAACATGGTGGGAGAATTCTTTGTATTCCAACAGAAGAGGGGATTAAGGATGTTCAAACATCTGCTGAGATTCTAAAAAGCAATGATGCTTTTTGTTATCCATTTGGTGATTTTAATGATCATGCAAAAGATATTCTAAGACAAGGTGGTTATAAGATGGCCTTTACTGTTGAAGGAGGACTTGCATCACCTAATCTTGATCCACTTGAACTACCACGTGTTCGTATTTCAACTGGAACCACAGTTGATTATTTAAAAGCAAAATTAGGAAGGTAACCGTATGGTTACTTTTTCGTTGGAGGGCTATGTACTTTATTTATATGATTTTATGTTTAGATAATACAATTTATACAGGGATCACAAACAATATGCAAAAGCGAATGAACCAGCATTTAAATCAAACGGGTGCTAAATATACAAGGCATCGTGGTATTAAACACATAGAAGCTGTTTGGGTTACGTCTAATCGTTCAGTTGCAAGTCAAGTGGAGTATGCCATTAAACAAAAAACAAGGCAACAAAAAGATCGTTTAATTGCACAACCAAGTTTACTTGAATGGGAAGATGTTTATTATGTTGGTCATTATGCTTTAAATGAGTGTACTATTATAGACAATCATGGTTGTTTGGTTTACAATAAAGACAAGATCATAAAAGGAGATGAGGGTATGCAATCACGATTAAAACAATTGTTTATTGATTTGGTTTCAATTGATTCGGTCTCAAGACATGAAGGGGACATTGCGTTGCATTTAAAAGATGTGATGACAAAACTTGGTTTAGAAGTCATTGAAGACAACAGTAAAGAAACAACTGGTCTTGGTTCTAATAACTTAATTGGTGTTTTAAAAGGAACGGTTGAAGGGTCATTGCTTTTTTCATGTCATACAGATACAGTAACACCAGGTAATGGCGTTGAAGTGGTTGAAAAAGATGGTGTTTTGTATTCAAAAGGTGATACTATTTTAGCAGCAGATGATAAGGCAGGTATCGCTATTTTACTTGAAGCCATTCACCAAATCAAGGAACAACAGTTACCAACAAAAACATTAGAATTTGTTTTTTCTCCGGGAGAGGAAATAGGATTGGTTGGTGCAAGTGCTCTTGATATGAGTATGATTCAATCAGACATGGGCTATGTATTAGATATGGGAGGACCAGTTGGTCATGTCACAGTAGGTAGTCCTAGTATGTATATGTATGATGTGGTTTTACATGGAAAACCAGCTCATGCTGGACTTGAACCAGAAAAAGGTATTTCTTGTGTGAGTATGATGCAAGAGGCTTTAAGTAAGCTTTCTTTTGGGCGTATTGATGAAGAAACAACTGCTAATATTGGGGTTATTCATGGTGGTGAAGCAACCAATATTGTGATGGATCATATGATGATTAAAGGTGAGGTTCGCTCTATTTCTGATAAAAAAGCGCAAGCATTAGTTGCTCAAGTGGAACAAGCGTTTAATGAAGCTGCTTTAAAACATGGTGGTCAAGTTGAATTTACCAAAGATAAAAAGGCAACAGGGTTTAAAATAGAAAACGATCAACCAGTGATGCAACGATTGATCAATGCTACTAAAGCCATTGGACTTGAATGTGTAACAGAAGTAAGTGGTGGCGGTAGTGATGCAAATGTGTTTAATGCTGCAGGAAAACATGTGGTTAATCTATCGATTGGTTATGATAAAATTCATACAACAGAAGAGCATATTGCACTTAAAGATATGGAACAAGCTGTATCACTTGTTCTTGAATTGGTTAAATAAAGGTTGTGTCTTACACAATCTTTTTGATTATTTGATTAATTAATTTAATAAATACTTATTTTTTATTGACACACATTAAGTTATGTGTTAATCTAAACACAACACAAAGGAGTGATTAATATGAACACCATGTATCTATTTCTACTATGCCGGAGGGACTACTAGCAGATAAAAGCTATAGTCCTATTTGTCATACGTAGGACTACGATATTTGATACATGAGTGGTCCTAGGATCACTTTTTTTTGTTAGAAGGAGGGGGAATATGTTTTTTGATCAGTTTTTGGTTTTAGATAAGAGTGTTGCAGCATTTTTGATTGTCATGGGAGTTTGGGCAATAAGTGAAGTTGTTTCGATTAAAACAAAATCGTTCATTTCTTCTTTATTCATTGCCTCTATGCTCTTTCTTATTGGGTTTCAAACTAAGGTGTTTCCACCAACATTGATGTCAGATTCAGGCATGTTAAGCATTGGTGCTGTATTGATTGGCTTTACAATCGTTCAACTTGGTACCATGATTTCCATTAATGAGCTGATAAAAAACTGGAAAACAGTGAGCGTTGCACTAGCAGCTGTACTTGGGGTACTCATCTTTGTATCAGTAATCGCTATTCCAATCGTAGGGAAAAGCTATGGGCTTGCAGCAGTTGCACCGATTTCAGGTGGTACGATTGCAGCCATCATCATGAATGGTGTAAGTCCTGAATTGGGTGTTTTTGCAGCTTTGATTGTTTCTTTTCAAGGGTTTATTGGCTATCCAATTGCAACCATTATCTTAAGACAAGAAGCAAAGGACATTGCTAGGCAAGTTAAGACAGGACAATTTATAGTTAGTGAAGAAAAAAACAAAGAATTCAAACTGCCTAGAATCTTCCCTGAAATACCTGATCGTTATTTATCAGCATCAGTTAATTATGTTATGATGGGACTTGTGTTTTACATAGCGTGTCTTGTTGATCGCTTCTCACATGGCTATTTAAACAAATATGCCATGACATTGATTGTTGCGGTTTTTGCAACAGAGTTTGGTTATTTGAAAAGAAATGCACTCGGTAAATCAGAAGTCATGGGATTTATGACCATAGCCATCATGGTTGTTGTGTTCAATAGTCTTGCTAGTGCATCACTTGATTTACTCATTAGTTTTGCACCTAAAATCATTGTTGTATTTGCAGCAGGAGTTACAGGTATATTTGTCTTATCAGCGCTTGTTGGTAAACTACTTAAATATCCAATAAAGATGTCAATTGCCATTGGCTTAACTTGTTTATTTGGATTTCCTGGAACGATGGTCGTATCAAAAGAAGTTTCAAAATCAGTTGGTGAGACACCTGAAGAAGTCCAAGCCATTGAACAAACAATTATGCCAAAAATGATTATTGCAGGGTTTGTTACAGTGACCATATCTTCAGTTTTACTGGCTGGCATTATTGCAGGTATTTTATAGGAGGAAAGAAAGATGATAGCATATAAAATTAAGCATTTAGTTGTGGGTAATCATAAGCAAAAAGACGATGTTTACATGATTGTAAGTGAAAATCGTATTCAATCCATTCAAAAAGAGGCACCTAAAGACATTGAAATAGTTGATTATTCAACTAAAACAGTCATTCCAGGTATGATCGATTGTCATGTTCATTTGGGCATGAATCCAAATAAAATGGAAGGAGAGAGACATCCAGCTGATATTACCATTGAAACCATCATCAATGCTCAAAAACATTTACATTCTGGGATTACATTCGTCCGTGATGTTGGTGGTGAACTCGGCGTTGATTTACAAGTTAGAGATGCGATTAATGCAGGTAAGGTTGAAGGTTGTCAATACTTAGCATCAGGTCAAGTGATTACCATGACTGGGGGTCATGGCTGGCAATTTGGCGGACGTCAATGCGATGGAGAAGATGAAGTTAGAAAAGGGACAAGAGAACAACTTCGTTCAGGTGTTGACTTGGTAAAAATCATGGCAACAGGAGGTGTTTTGACACCCGGTGTAGAACCAGGATCACCACAACTAACAACAAATGAAATGCGCGTAGCTTGTGAAGAAGCGCATAAGGCAGGTAAAAAAGTGGCCACCCATGCTCAAGGGAATACTGGTATTAAAAATGCGATAGAAGCTGGCGTGGATAGTGTTGAACATGGTATTTTCTTAGATGAAGAAGCCATTAATATGATGAAAGAACGTGGTGTTTATTTGGTGCCAACATTAGCAGCACCGTTTTGGATTGTTGAAAAAGGTGTAGAGCATGGTATTCCAGCATATGCTGTTGAGAAGTCAAAACGAATCATTGATACGCACATTAAAAGCTATCAGATGGCACTTGCTGCTGGTGTTAAAATTGCAATGGGGACTGATGCAGGAACACCGTTTAATCAACATGATGCTTCTGCTTATGAGTTGAAACTCATGGTTAAATATGGTATGACGCCTATGGAAGCCATTGTTGCTTCAACATCAAGTGCTGCTGATTTACTTGGCATTGACGCTAATTATGGGACACTAGAAGTTGGGAAGTTTGCTGATTTTGTTGTCTATGATAGCAATCCTGCAGAGGATATTTCATGTATTCAAGATGTCTTTGCTGTTTACAAGCTTGGTAAACAAGTCGTTTAATTTTGCGGCCAATCAAAGTAATCTTTGGTTGGTTTTTTTTGTTGAGTTGTTATCTATGTTCACTTATCTTGTCCAATTGTTTAATTTTTTGTTGACATAAACCAAAATTATGATATGATAGTTGCAAGGGAGCTGTGATTAATGGAAAGAACTTTTATAACAACAGCATATTACTACTATCGTAACCAAAGGATTTGATGTTTTTACTTCAAGTCCTTTTAGTGATTTCTTACTACTAGGACTTGGTTGCTATGATTGATAGGAGCTAGCCTAGTGCCAGCTCCTTTTTAAATACAACCACGGAGGAAATAAAATGAATAAATTTATCGTATTACTTGTTGCTTTGACTTTAGTTTTAGGGGGATGTCAAACAACAAATACATCTAAAACAGATATCAAAGAGATTGGCATCATACAAATTGTTGAACATGAGGCGCTTGATCAAGCACGCTTAGGGTTTATCGAAGGGTTAAAAGAAGCAGGATTTATTGATGGAAAGAACATAAAAATAGAATACAAAAATGCATCAGGTGATGGAGCGGTCTTAAATACCATTGCTGAAAGCTTTGCATCAAGTAAAAAAGACTTGGTATTTGCAGTTGCTACACCATCTGCGCAAGCAATGACATTAGCAAGTGAATCGATTCCCGTTGTGTTTACAGCTGTGACAGATCCCATTGCAGCAAAGCTTGTCAACACACTTGAAAAACCTGGAACTATGGCAACTGGTACCATTGATGCAGTAGACATTAAAAAACAATTTGAATTAATTAAAGCATTTATGCCAAAAGCAAATAAAATAGGCATCTTATTTAACACAAGTGAAGTTAATTCACAAGTTCAAGTGCAACAAGCAAAAGATGAAGCCAAAGCATTTGGATTTACCATTGTTGAAAAAGGCATTACATCAACAACAGAAATTGAAATGGCAGCCAATGCCTTACTTGAACAAGTTGATGTCATCTATGTACCAACAGATAACCTAGTAGCATCTTCAATTGCTATGTTGAGTGATATTGCAACAAAAGCAGGTAAACCGATATTTGCAGCAGAACCTGGGCCAGTAAGTGGAGGTGCTCTTGCTACTGATGGTATTGATTACCATGCACTTGGAAAACAATCAGCCAAACAAGCCATTAAGATACTAGAAGGGACAAGCCCAAGTGAAATACCAGTTGAGTCAAATCTTGATAGTGTGATTGTCATCAATGAAACAGTTTTAAAACAATTGAATCTTCAAGTTCCAGAACAAATTAAAGAAAAAGCAACTTTTGTAAAATAACTATTGCATTCCTTTATCACGTGTGATAGTATATGGACAAAGAGGAGTGGTTAATATGAATAACATGTTAAAAACTAAAAACTTTTTCTTTCGTTTGACCCGGATCTAGTGCGATAAAGCTTAGATCCTTTTGGTGTTACTTAGGGTCTAAGCGAGTGAGAAGGAGCTTGCCCTAAGGGCAGCTCCTTTTTTAAATATATTTCAGGGGGAAAGAACATGAAAAAAATCGTTTTACTTTTATTAGCAGTTGTATTGGTTGGTTGTCAAAGTACAACATCTTCTACAGAGAAGAAAAAAATTGGTATCATTCAAATAGTTGATCACCCAGCATTGAATGATTCACGACAAGGATTTATTGATGGTTTAAAAGAAGCAGGCTATGAAGATGGAAAAAACATCACCATTGATTATAAAAATGCTGCAGGAGATGCAACAACATTATCAACAATTGCAAGTAAACTTGTTAGCGATCAAAATGATTTGATTTTCGCCATCGCAACACCATCTGCACAAGCAGTGAGTGAAGTGACACAAGATATACCTATTTTATTTACTGCTGTAACAGATCCAGTTGCTTCAAAACTTGTTGCCTCAATGGATAAACCTGGTGGTAATGTGAGTGGAACAACAGATGCAGTTGATATTGATAAACAGTTCCAGTTAGTGAAAGTGATTTCGCCAGAAGTTAAAACTATTGGTGTTGTTTACAACACAAGTGAAGTCAATTCGCAAGTTCAAGTAGATGAAGCAAAAAAAATAGCGACTGATTATGGTTATACCATTGTCACTAAAGGCATTACCCAATCATCAGAAATCAGTGCAGCTATGGGTGCATTAATTGATGAAAAAGTGGATGCATTTTGGGTCCCAACAGACAACATGGTTGTTGCTGCAATGGACGTCGTGAGCGATCTTGCTATTAAAGCTAACATACCAGTTTATGGTTCGGAAAAAGGAACTGTTGAAGGTGGTGCACTTGCAACAGATGGTATTGTATATTATGAACTTGGTAAACAAACGGCAAAAATGGCTGTGCAAGTACTTGAAGGAAAAGCTGATGTCGCATCAATGAAAGTTGAGTCATTAGAAAATACAAAATATGTCATCAATGAAACAACTCAAAAAGCATTAGCTATCACGATTCCTGAATCAATTATGAAGGAAGCAACAATCGTTAAATAAGGAGATTTTTATGAATTTTACTATTGGGTTTTGGATTTCTATTTTACAACAGGGACTCATCATGAGCTTTGTTGCAATGGGTGTATATATCACTTATAAACTATTAGACTTTCCTGATTTATCAACTGATGGCACATTTGTACTAGGAGCTGCAGTTGGCATTCGAATGATTATGGCAGGTGTCCATCCACTCTTGGCTTTACTGTTTGCGTTTTTGGGTGGTTTCTTAGCAGGCCTTGTTACAGGTAGTTTAAATGTTTATTTGAAAATAGCGAATATTTTATCTGGTATCATTGTCATGACTGGTCTTTATTCAGTGAACATCCGAGTACTTGGGATGAAGTCAAATCAATCATTGAAAGGATTTAATACGCTATTCACGGGTACAAATGATTTAACTAAATTTATGATTATTGTTGCTATTGTGGTCATCATCAGTACCTTGTTTTATTTGTTTTTAAAAACAAAACTTGGTTATATGCTAAAAGCGACTGGTGATAACCCACAAATGGTCACAAGTCTTGGCGTTGACAAACGACTCATAACCCTGCTTGGTGTTGGCCTTGCAAATGGGTTTGTTGCCCTTGCGGGTGGTCTATATGCACAGTATCAAAATTTTACTGATGTCACTGTTGGTCAAGGGATGATTATTCGAGGTTTGGCTGCTATTATCATTGGTAGTGCCCTCATTGGTAAAAAGAAAGATGTGACGATTTTGTTTTTAATCATCGGTGCGATTGGTTATGAAGTGGTTCAAGCACTTGCCATTAAAATGAATTTTATTGCACCAAGTGATTACAAACTTGTTGTTTCAGTTATCTTTGTTATTATTTTGGTTGCGAATCGTACACTAGGAGGTAAAAAACATGCTACAAATTAAACATGTCTCAAAAACCTTTTATACCAATGATTTAGAAAGCAATCAAATCTTTAATGATTTAAATTTGACAATAGAAGAAGGTGAGTTTGTTACAATCATTGGGAGTAATGGGGCTGGGAAAAGCACGTTATTTAACTTGATTAGTCAAAATATTAAAATTGATCAAGGTGAAATTTTGATAGGTGGTAAAGCAGCTCATAAACAAAACGAATATCATGCAGCAAGATCAATTGCTCGTATATACCAAAACCCAAATTTAAATGTTGCATTAAATATGACTGTGTTAGAAAATGTTAATCTTGCAATGAACAAAGGAAAACCATTTAATCTAACATGGGCTGTTAAAAAGAGCTTAACGAGTCAAATAAAAAAAGACTTAGAAAGTATCAACATTGGGATTGAAAACAATTTAAAAACTAAAACAAAGTTTTTATCTGGTGGTCAACGACAAGCACTATGTTTATACATGGCAAGTTTAAGTCATCCTGATTTGCTCTTACTAGATGAACATACTGCGGCTCTTGATCCTCAAAGTACAGAGATTGTTTTAGCTTTTACTAAATCCATTGTTGAACAAAAGAAACTAACAACTATTATGATAACACATAACATGAAACAAGCTATTGAATATGGCAATCGATTGATCATGCTTCATAAAGGTCAAGTTGTGATTGACTTGAAAGGTGAAGAAAAGAGACAACTCACTGTAGATAAGTTACTTGCTTTATTTGAAGATATTAAAGGTGAAATGAGTGATGCGTTGTTGTTTGGATAAGCTATCAATGATAGCTTTTTTTTTATGGTTCTATAATCATTTAGTGGTAGATAAAAACGTATGTAAAAAGGAATACTCGTGTATAATGTAATGACCACAGCACATTAAAAACGGCTTTTTCAGTGAAAATCAGGTATAACTAAATGCTACTTAAAGTTTGATGCATTAATTTTATAAAGCACAGTGATTATATGAAGCATCACTATTTTTTGTAATTAAGTAGCTGTTCTATCATTTAAACCAAGTGTTTGTAGATGACATAACTCAAGTATAATGAGCTTGTTGGTATGATACAAAGCATCTTTTAGGTAAAAAAAAACATCAATTGATGTTCTTTAAATCCAAGTTACTTTATTTTCTGTACCATCTTTTAATCGTTTAAAGTTGCTTTTGTGTCGATAAATAATGAATAATGTTAAAACAACTAAAATAATTGTTTCCATCAATGTTTTAGACAAAAAGATACTTGCAATACTTGCAGCAACAAATGCTATAATAGATGATATCGATACGATTTTAGTTATTTTTAAAACAAGTAAAAAGGTTATACCTGCAACTGCAAATAACCAAAAATTTGTAAATAAGACATACCCAAATGAAACAGACACAGCTTTACCACCTTTAAATGAAGCAAATATTGGGTAACAATGTCCAATAATCGCCCCAAACCCAGCAAAGTAAGTAAGTCCATCTAAATGAAAAATCTGTTGAATGAGATAAGCAATTCCTAAACTAATGACACTTTTAGATGCATCTAGTATTGTGACTGCTAGTCCCGCTTTTTTTCCTAAAACACGACCTGCATTACTTGCACCTAAATTACCAGAACCATATTGACGAATGTCTTTTTTATAAAAAAGTTTACCTATCACAAGGGCAAACGGAATGGATCCTATGAAATAACCCAAAACTAAAAATAATAAATCAACCAATGTGACACCTCCTTTTATATTATACATCCTTTTTAGATAAAAAAACTAGTTTTTTCAAAAAAATAAGCCACGATTAATTTAATGTGTTATAATATCTATGCTTAAAGGAGGTCAACAATGAGTCAATACAATGAAAATAGTATTCAAATACTCGAAGGTTTAGAAGCGGTTCGTAAAAGACCAGGGATGTATATTGGATCAACAGATGGTCGAGGTCTTCACCATCTTGTATGGGAAATTGTCGACAATGCCATTGATGAAAGCTTAGCTGGATATGGTAAAGAAATAGAAGTGACGATTGAACAAAATGGATACTTATCAGTGAAAGATCATGGAAGAGGTGTACCAACTGGTATGCATGCAAGTGGAAAACCAACATCAGAAGTCATTTATACAGTGCTTCATGCAGGTGGTAAATTTAGTAGTGATGGTGGGTATAAAACAGCTGGTGGTCTTCATGGTGTTGGTGGTTCTGTTGTGAACGCACTGTCAAGTTCTTTTGATTTACTTATTTGTCGGGATGGTAAACAATACGAACAACATTTTGCAAATGGTGGTAAAGATATAGGACCTTTAAAAGTGATTGGGAAAAGTACAACAACAGGGACAACGGTTCGTTTTAAACCAGATGATACGATTTTTTCTACAACTGTGTTTGATTATGATATCATTGCAGAACGACTTAGAGAAAGTGCTTTTTTATTAAAGGGATTGAAAATTGTACTAAAAGATGAGATCCATCAACAAAGTGATGTCTTTTATTATGAAGATGGGTTAATGGCTTTCATTGAATATTTAAATGATGGTAAAGATAATATAGGTCAACCAGTTTATTTTGAAGGTGTTAATCAAGGTATTGAAGTTGAAGTTGCTTTTCAATTTAATGAAGGTTATCAAGAACGTACGTTTTCATTTGTTAATCATGTTCGAACAAGTGATGGTGGTACCCATGAAGTTGGCTTTAAAAGTGCACTTACGAAATCATTTAATGATTATGCAAGGCAATATAGTTTCTTAAAAGAAAAAGATAAAAACCTTGAAGGTAATGATGTTCGTGAGGGTCTAACAGCTGTTATCTCTGTACGGATTCCAGAACCGATTCTCCAATTTGAAGGACAAACAAAGGGAAAACTTGGGACAGCACAAGCAAGAAGTGCAGTGGATGCAGTGGTTGCCGAGAAGTTGTCTTATTTCTTAGAGGAAAACAAAGAAGTTGCTACAACGTTGGTGAAAAAAATGATTCAGGCTTCAATGGCGCGTGATGCTGCAAGAAAGGCGCGAGAAGAGGCAAGAAAAGGCAAAAAAGGAAGAACAGAGAAAATACTTAGTGGAAAACTAACACCTGCTCAATCTAAAAATAGAGCCCTTAATGAGCTCTACTTAGTTGAAGGGGATTCTGCTGGTGGTTCAGCAAAACTGGGGCGTGATCGTAAACATCAGGCTATTTTACCATTACGTGGTAAAGTGCTCAATACGGAGAAAGCAAAGCTTGCTGATATCATGAAAAATGAAGAAATTAGTACGATGATCCATACCATAGGTGCTGGTGTTGGGAATGATTTTGTTTTAGAAGATAGTAATTATTCTAAAATCATCATTATGACTGATGCTGACATGGATGGTGCTCATATACAAGTACTTATCTTGACATTCCTTTATCGTTATATGAAGCCACTTGTTGAAGCTGGCTATGTTTACATTGCTTTACCACCGCTTTATAAAGTTTCTAAAGGTGTTGGAAAACAAGCACAAATCATGTATGCATGGGATGATACCCAACTTGAACAAGCCAAACAAGTGATTGGTAAAGGCTATACCATTCAACGTTATAAAGGGTTAGGGGAAATGAATCCTGATCAATTATGGGAAACAACGATGGATCCTGAAACACGTACGTTGATTCAAGTGACAATTGAAGATGCCATCGTAGCTGATAAACGTGTATCCGTTTTAATGGGTGATCATGTTGAGCCTCGTCGTGATTGGATTGAAAAACATGTTCAATTTACATTAGCAGATGCGTTTAAAAATGAATAGGAGGTCAAGCATGAGCGATCAATTAATTCAAATGAATCTCGAAACGGTCATGGGTGATCGTTTTGGCAAATACTCAAAATACATCATACAAGAGCGTGCTTTACCCGATGTTCGTGATGGTTTAAAGCCAGTTCAACGTCGTATTTTATATGCCATGTTTAAAGAAGGCAATCTCAGTAGTAAACCATATCGTAAATCCGCTAAAACAGTCGGAGTGGTCATTGGTAACTATCATCCCCATGGGGATACAAGTGTTTATGATGCCATGGTCCGTATGTCTCAAGATTGGAAGCTCAACCATCCATTAATTGAGATGCATGGTAATAATGGTTCAATTGATAATGACCCTGCTGCTGCCATGCGTTATACAGAAGCAAGGCTTGCAAAATTATCTGAGACACTGCTTCATGATTTAGATAAAGAAACTGTTTTATTTGCATTAAACTTTGATGATACTGAAGAAGAACCAACTGTTTTACCCGCTAAGTTTCCTAGTCTTTTAATCAATGGTGTAACAGGTATTTCAGCAGGGTATGCAACTGATATTCCACCACATAATCTAGGTGAAATAATTGATGCAACCATTTATCGATTGAACCATGGCGCTTGTTCATTAAAAGATTTAATGCAATTTGTTCATGGGCCCGATTTTCCTACTGGTGCTATTGTTCAAGGGAAAAAAGGCATTGAAGATGCGCTAAGAACTGGTAAGGGTCGTATGGTTATTAGAAGCAAGGTTGATATTATTGAAGAAAAAAATAAACAACTCTTTGTGATTACTGAAATTCCTTATGAAGTTAATAAAGCTGATATGGTTCGAAAAATGGATGAAATAAGACTTAATCGATTGGTTGAAGGCATCATTGAAGTACGTGATGAAACAGATCGTAATGGGTTAAGAATTGTGATTGAAGTTAAAAAAGATGTTGATGCAACTAGTGTTTTAAATTATTTATATAAAAACACAGATCTACAACGTTATTATAATTACAACATGATTGCAATTAGTGACCAACGACCTAAGTTGATGGGGCTTGTAGATATTTTAGATGC
>CAZWEF010000010.1:0-33941 GCA_964632125.1 uncultured Erysipelotrichales bacterium | reverse complement strand
ACAAATGGACTAGAAGTAAGTGTCTCTGGGCATGCAGTCATCAGTGATATTTTAACCTTAAATATTTAGCTATAGATTGGTTATTTTAATGATCATGAAAAAGCTGTTAAATTTAAAAGCCCACGGCCATTTAACAGTTTTATTGAAAAATCCTTTAAATTTACTTACTATCATAATCTTCTTTGATACAGTAGCTACTTAACAAGGACTCACTTTTTTCTATTCGCATCCTATTCCGTCTTTATCTCGATCTAAATGGGTTCCATATCCTGGTTGCCCCTCGTATATTGGAGCAGCCCTTGCTGCTCTAACTGCAGTACAATTTTTATAATACACACTATTCTCTGTCGTTTTTGACGCCGCTGAGTTCTTAGCTGCTTGCTCCTCAGCTACTCGTTTACGTTCTGCTTCTTGCTCAGCAGCAATTCTTTGACGATCTATCTCTTCTTCTGCATTTACTCTATTTTGAACTTTATCGTTTAGTGCTTGGTTATCAATCATTAAACTATCTACTTCATGTAATCGATCAATCATACTTTTTAAGCTGCCACTCTCAATTATAGGTAAAAGCATTTTGAATTCTGCTGCCTCTTCAGCGTTTGCTTTTTCATGCAATTTAATGGAATCATATTTAAAAGATAACTCAGCATATTTTTTGTTTACACCATTCTTAATTATATCCCTTATTGTTTGATTTGAAGAGTCAATTGCACTTCTTAATTTATTTAGCTCAACTACATCATATTTATCAAACACGGAATCTTTTCGAATAAAATCAACGACTAAATTCTCATTACTTTGAAGCGTCTCTTCTTTACTTTTGAAAATATTCGCAACTTCTTCAGATGTGAATCCTAAGTACTCTAACTCTTCTTTTGCAACATCAATAAACTCATCTTGAAGAGTTTTTGAAGATGTAGCAATATTTTTAAATTGAACTAAAAACGTATTCTTTGAGTTTAAATCTGCATTAACTAAATCCAGTTCTTTATTCAAAGATTCATTTTGATTCGATAAAGTAATTGAATAAGCTAACAACAACATAATCACTACAATTGAAACACCAAAAAAATAGATCGATTTCTCCTTAAAATAATTCAAATATTTATTTTCTTTTTCTTTTATTGTACCCCATCCTGCTTACTAGTTTCTTTCCCTTTTGAAAAAAAGTTTTTCATATTGTATTTCTCCTTTAAATTTTTTCTCAACCTAGAACATAATAACTCATCATAAAATACTGTTATATTTAATTATATAATTACTATACTATATGTTAATATTATTGTAAACATAAAAGTTTACATATAAAACATGAAGCTACGAACTCACTTAATGCAATCACACATTACATTCGAGAGGCATAGCTAAAAAAAGAAGCCTTAGCCTCTTTTTGATTGGTATTTAGGTTTTTTTAATGACTTTCTTTCAAGTAAAACAACAGTTTCAACATGTTGTGTTTGTGGAAATAGATCAAATGGTTGAATCGAAACAACTTGGAAATCATTCAACAATGCTTTTAAGTTTTTAGCAAGGGTTGATGGGTTACAAGAAATATAGACCACACGTTTAATCTTTGATTCAATCAGTTGTTCAATGGTTGACGGTGATAAACCGGTACGTGGTGGATCAACAAGTAATGTGTCAATCTTATCTTTTTTTGCTATATAAGCAAGTTGTTTTTCAACATCTCCCGTCATAAAGTGTGCTCGATTCATTCCAAGCTTTTGTGCATTTCTAACAGCATCATGAATCGCAACATCAATGGCTTCAACACCAATTAGGTACTCGCATTGTTCGTACACATTCATACCAATAACGCCAATGCCACAATACGCATCCATCACTCTTGATTGATTTGGAATGAGTGTTTTGACATACTGCATCATATCTTGGGCTTGAGCCGTATTTAATTGCATAAATGAACGTGGTGAAACATCGAATATTTTTTTATTAATAGACGCTTTTATGTAGGCTGGGCCATTCATTTTTTTTACAAATTCACCAAATATTTCATGGTTTTGTTTTGCGTGCACACTCATAAACAATGAGTCAATAGAAGGTAAAGATTTGAGTTCTTCAAAATAAGGTTGATCTTCAAAACGACCGACAATGATGGTCACTTGAACTTGTTTATTTAAATGTCGCACAACGACATGTCTAATACCACTTAAGTTCTTATCACTGTACGGCTCTACTTTGTGTTTCTTTAAAACCCTTAAAACATCGTTTAAAACATCATTTACTATTGGTTCGTGGACCATACAATGCTTTATTGGCACAATGATGTTTGATCCTGCTTGATACATGCCAAATGTCAGTCTACCCTTTACTTTAGCAAGTGGTAATTTTGCTTGGTTACGGTATCCAAATACGTTTTTTGATCCAATTACGGCTTGAACAGGAACGTGAAGTTCAGGGACATAATGTTTGAGTGAGTCGACTAATATTTGTCTTTTTAATATGAGTTGTTGGTTATCATCACAATGCATCAAAGCACATCCACCACATTGTTTAGCATGCGCACACGGTGGAACTCGACGAAATTTAGATGGTTGTATGATATTCAATAAACGGCCTTGTTTATAGTTTTTTGATTCTTTATGAAGGTCTGTTACCACCACTTCCCCAGGAAGTGCCCCTTCAATAAAAACAATCTTACGATTGTCGTAGGCAATACCTTCTCCATTAATGCCTATTTGTGTTACATTGAGTTTTTTATTCATGTTGATTCTCCTTTTGTTGATCTAACTGCAATTTTTTGATAATACTATTTTTTAAGACTGTTTCATAAATAACCACATTGAGGCATATTGAGACATAAACTGTATAACTAAGTAAATAGATCAACAAGATAAGTACGACAAGATTAGATATAGGTCCATAGACACTTGAAAAATCAGCGAATCTTGCGACATAAATAGAAAAACCAAATGTGGCAACGATAATGGCAACTGAAGCAAGCATCGCACCAGGTAAAACGACACCTACATGGATACGGCGATTGGGTGCTATGTAAAAAATAACTAAGAAAATGATGGTAATCAAAGCATACATAACTGGAACTGTTAAGACCTCTGAGAGTTGAGCAAGTGATGCCACTTCAAAGAATTGTAGTACAATAGGTAAAATCCCAAACGAAATCACAACAAAAAGTGCCATGGCAATAAGTAATACCATAATTAAAACCGCTTTTGCACGATTAATAATGACGTTTTTTTGTTCAAATCCATACATTTGATTGATGACACGAATCAAAGCGTAAATGCCCTGACTGCCAACATAGATCGAAGCGATGGTTGTGGTGCTTAGTAGCACTGTGTTGGATTGATTGATCTGTTCTAGAATACTGACTAAGTAAACTTCTAGTTCTTGAGGTAGTTGTTGAAAAATAAGCAATAGAAATTGTGTGTTCTCTAAAAAAATAGTTAAAATGGTTAAAACAGGAATTAATGAAAGAATGGTGTAGAACGCCAAACTGGTCGGCAATAAACTGGTATTTGGGTCTATTGCTTTAGTAAACACTTGGAAAATAAAGTGTTTTGACTTATTAAAAAAAAGCGTCCACTTACGTTTCATCCTCTTCCCCCTACCCTAACATTACAAGTATAACACATGGTTATTTTTAGTTGCAACAAGATAAGTAAATGAGTGCTCGAATAGTGGTTATTTTTTTATAAATATGTTAAAATAAGCTTGTTTAGGGGGTGCAAGATGAGTCGTAAGATTAAATTTGGTCTTTTAGCTATTTCCTTGCTGATCATCCTAATTATTATAAATCAATCTTTTATGGGTCGCATGTTAACCATTCTTGTTTCTGCTATGATTGCAATCAGTATCTTTTTTAACAAAGAACCATTTGAAAACAAACTTGCATGGTTGATGGTTTTTCCTTTTGAACCAATCATTGGGATTGTTTTGTATTTAACATTTGGTCGTAGTCATAAAGAAGTTAAAAGTTATAAAAAGAAAAAAGAAACCGACCAATTATTTGAACAATATGAGGTTTATCAAAAGATAAGTGGTCATATTGTTCATGATATGACAGACCATGAACAAAATATATTAAAGATCCTTTATAATATCGGACAAACGCCCATTGCTTATCAAACCAATACAGATGTTTTAGTTAATGGTAAGTTAACGTTTGAACATTTGATTGAGGCCATTAAAAAGGCACGACGTTTTATTCATCTTGAGTATTTTATTGTAAAGAATGATGTCATTGGTAATATTTTAAAAGATGCTTTAATTCAAAAGGCTAAAGAAGGTGTTGAAGTGCGCTTTATGTGGGATGATGCTGGTTGTATGAATTTACCTGATTCATATAAGCATGCGCTCATTGAAGCTGGTATTAAAGTGGCTGTTTTTGGTGACATTTCAATTCCTTTTGTGGATGATCGAATTAATTTTAGAAATCATAGAAAAATCGTCATCATCGATAATCGTATTGGTTTTACGGGTGGTGTTAATATTGGAGATGAATACATGGCTACTTCAGGTCGTTTTGGTACTTGGAGAGATACGCATCTTTTGATTGAAGGGAAAGCTGTTCGTAGTCTTCATCTAACCTTTATTAAAGACTGGTACCATGTTACTCATGAAAATATTTTAGCAACCAATCCTGAGTATTATTTACAAACAGTTCCTTATATTGATCATCGTGAAGGTTACGCACAGATCATCAATTCAGGTCCTGATGTCAATGCTAGTGTCATCAATGATTTGTATTTTAAGTTGATTGCTTCAGCAAGAAAAGAAATTTTAATCACAACACCTTACCTTATTCCATCACGTGATTTATTAAGTGCTTTACTAACGGCAGCTAGAGTTGGGGTTCAAGTTAAAATCATTATTCCAGGAATCCCTGATAAGTGGTTTGTTTACCAAGCATCGCGATCTTATTATGAACCATTACTAAGTGCCGGGGTTCAAATCTATGAGTGCCAAAATTCATTTATACATTCAAAGATTTTGATTATTGATGGGATTGTTGCGAGTGTTGGAACAGCTAATTTTGATATGAGAAGTCTATTCATTAATTTTGAAACAACGATTTTATTGTTTAAATCGATTAGCATTGATTCATTAAAGGAATTGTACAAAGATTATTTAGATGAATCGCGACTCATAACGATTGAAGAAGTCCAACAACGTTCTATCTTTAGGCGCGCTATTGAACAGTTTGCACAACTATTTTCACCGATACTATAGGAGGTCCTATGAAACAGATTAAGTCATTTATTTCACTTTATTATCCGATATTAGCCATTTCCTTTATGATGCTCATTTGTGTTGAATGGTTAAATCATCCGCAACAGTTCCTCACGTGGTCTTTAACCCGTTTACCGTTATTTATTTTTAATTATGTTTTGTATGTATCAATCTTTATTCTTTTATTTCATATTGTTCGTAAGCTACTCATTGCCTCACTTTTGTTCACTGTGTTAATGGGAGCTCTTGCGATTAGTAATTACTATAAAATTTTTTTTAAAGGTGAACATTTTGTCATTTGGGATTTATGGAATGCCAGTGCAGCGATGGGCGTTGCTTCTGATTTAAAAATACCCATCACACTAGGTGTCATTGCAACTGTTTTAATTGTTATCGTTTGTAACATTTATGCATTCAAAAAAAGAACCGAGCTGAATTCTAAATCTTTATCAAAGAAATCATTTATGTTATCAACTGTTTCAGTTGTGTTATTGTATGTTTGTGTGGCTATGCCAAATGCAATACTTGCCCAATACAACTATGAACCTTCTAAGAATTATCAAGAGAATGGATTTTTACCTGCATTAATTAATGATATTCGACATTCATTTGTGACTAAGCCTGCTGACTATTCAAAGGACATGATTGAAAAAATTGTAAATCAATACCCGATTGATGATCAAACAACGACTATAAAGCCAAACATCATTGTGATCATGAATGAGGCATTCTCTGATCTTAAAACAATTGATCCAACGATTGAATTTACACAAGATCCTTTATACTATTACAACAATGATCCTCGTATTCAAAAAGGTCACTTATTGACATCGATTTATGGTGGTTATACAGCGAATACAGAGTTTGAGTTTTTAACTGGGCATTCTATGGCTTTTTTACCAAATGGCAGTGTTGCTTACGAACATTATGTCAATGAAACCAATTGTGATGCCATTGTTCAAGACTTAAAGAAACAAGACTATGATACTATCGCTATTCATCCTTATTATCGTTATTTTTGGGCAAGAGATCGTGTCTATCCTTGTTTTGGATTTGATCAGTTTTATGCAATTGATGATTTTATAAATCCTGAAAAAAATGATTTTTTCATTAAAGATGTTAGTGTTGAAAAAAAGATTATCGAACAATTCGAAGAAAAAGGAGATAATCCTTTGTTTACATTCTCTGTCACAATGGAAAATCATGTGCCTCACACATCTAATAGTACACCTCATATTTTCCCAACAACAAATCTATCACCAAGTCTTTATGATACTGTTGCAGGTTATGTCTCAAATGTCAGTCATGCTGATCAAATGTTTGAAAATCTTGTTAACTATTTTGAGCAACAAGATGAACCAACCATCATCATCATGTTTGGTGATCATCAACCATCTTTTTCAACACAATTAGTCAAAGATTTTGAATACAACCATAATTATATGACAACCTATATGGCCTATGCTAACTTTGATACCAATGTCGAATTACCTAGTCTTACAAGCGCTAATTTTTTAAGTGCTTATATGTATCAAATGGCCGGATTACCAATGCCATTTTATCAAATGGTCAATTATGAGCATGCTCAATTATTTAGTGCTTACAATGCTTATAGTACCATTGATCTTCTTGGCAACACATATTTAAATTATGAGGATATGCCTACAACCCTTCAAGAAGCCTACATGAATCATCGTTATCTCATGTATGATCAACTTTTTGGAGAGCGTTATACACAAGAAATAATCCCAAAATAAAGGAGCCTTCATTGGCTCCTTTTAACTTATATGAGTTGAAATCGAATGGTTATGCGTCTTGTCCCTTGATTGTTTGTATGTTTTAGCGCGTTTTTTTCCAAATCAATTGACATTTAATACGACTGACCCCTGCATTTATTGATTCTTTGTAATTTCAATATATCGTTATCAAATATTCTAGACATGACAACCTGTAAGCCAACTATCGTACCACCATATACAATACAAAGTATCAGCAAACACTTTAATTCGCATAACATTTAAATTCCTATCTGTAATATATTTTAACTTATAGTAAATCACACACACATGCGCTTAATTTTTAGCCATTCATCCAAAAAATAGTCTTTAACTATATAAGGAACATCTGGAATATTAGTGATGTGAATATCTGGTTCAATCCCTAAATACGAACTGTCTTTAAAGTTGATATATTTTTTCACAGTTACTTGAAGGATTAAACTTTTATTAATTGGAAACATCTTAGCTTGATCTTTAAATCCAGCACTTCTTCGACCGAGAATTTTAACATTATTGTCACTATTCTTCAAACTTAATGTAAAAATGTACTCAGCGCTACTTATTGTAAATTCATTAATAAAAACAGTTACTTCTTTTTTGTAAAGTGAATTTTTGTGACCTGGTATCACTTGATTCAATGAGTGTTGGTTTCCAACTAAAACTTTATAACCTAGATCAATTGTCCCCTTTGAGAATAGTGAGGCTATTTTTTTTGTATTTTCAATGTTTCCCCCAAGATTATGCCGCAAGTCAAATATTAAGTGATTGAAACAACCATTCAATTCGGAGTAAATGGCTTCATACAATTCTTTTGAATTAAAACTAAGAATTTTGATCATTTTTGTTTCTTCATCTACTGCTTTAGTTAGTAGCGGAATAGGATTACTTATAGATTTATAAGTATCATTAATTAAGTCTTTAAAATCCACACTATCGAATACTCTTTTATCTCCATCATCGAGAGCAAATTCAACTGAATCTTTATGAATAAGCTTATTTTCACTACATGTTTTTATATCTTGTATCAGCATTTGCTTAATTGCCGATATCGGAAAGCCTTCATACAACTCCAAATATATTTTCATGCATTCACTTAATTTAAAGCCATTGATCTCTTTTATCTTAGACGCAACTAATTCATCTGCATCGCCTTCCATTAAAAACAGTGCCTCACCATCCCATATAAGATCACATTGTCGATAGTATTTGAAATCAGTATTAATGAGCATAGTGTGCGGGTCCTTCAGGCAAAGAAGTAATTTACTTAAGCTTTCAAAGTCTATGTGATCTCTTTTAATAAATTCTTGTACTAATTGCTCCCAGTTCTTTCTATCTAAATCATCTTCAAATACATAGTGCTCACTAACTGTATTTAGAATGAGTAAAACATCTTTCTCACACATCACAAAATTCAACTCCATCTATTTTACCTGTAGCAGAGTATTCAATAGATCGTATGTCAAAACAATTAAGCCTAAAATTGCAATTTTTACATTTAGGCATGTGACTTCTTGTCATCTTTACAAGCTTTTTATACTCTTCAGATGCAATTACATTTAGTACGTCTAGATTTTCAATGTTTCCAAGAACTATATCATTTATCATTGGGCAAGGTGTGTAATCACCGGACATGTTAAGCGATAGTTTACCGTAAAAGTCAGAGTTGTAGTCTTCAAGTAAGACGATACTCTCCTTTCTAACTTGTCTAAAATGTCTTTTATAAATTTCATTAATTAGCTTTCTCGAATAGTGAAAATTGTTAATTGGGTAAATAAAGTCAATATATACTGAATCAAATACATTTTTAAATGCTTCTCTATTTCCAAGTACTTCATCATCGTTGTATTTCGATAGTGAGACATGTGCAAAAACTTTGAAATTCATATTTCTTAATTTCGAAACATTTTCAAGCACATCAGCTACATTAAAAAGTGAAGATGTAATTCGTTGATAAGTTTCTTGTGAAAGACTATGAATCTCGACAACAAACACAACATTATTGTACTTGCTAATTTCGATTGTTTTATCATTCAACAGTGTAAGGTTCGTGTAAATGTAAATATTCTCAAATCCAAAAGGTTCAGCTAACTCTAAAAGTAACAGTACTTTATTAATAGCCAACAATGGTTCACCACCCAATAAATGTATATTCTCACACCCAACATTTTTTGCATCTTTAAATAATTTTGAGAATTTCTCTTTTTCAATTTTCATTTCTTTGTTATTCCACTTTTTGCAACTTGTTGGTCTTACTGTTACTACGGAATCATTGCAGTATAAACAATTTAAGTTACATTCATTACTCACTTGCAAATAAAAGTTTTTAAGATAAACTCTTTTATCCAAGTACTCTTTAAATTGTTTTCCTACACCAGCTCTAGGTTGTTCATGGTAATTAGGGGTATCATATACTCTACCTATATCCCCTTCTTCCATCTGTTTCACAAATGCTTGTTCATTCTTTTGTATGGGAATGTTTTTTAAACTATTTGAGACGATCCTAGCATGATCACTGTCAAGCTTAATCATTTCTCCGGTCAACGTGTTGTAAATACATCCTGATTTTTCATCACCAACAAATCTAATATAATGGTGCAAAATGAAGTAGTTACTAGTCATTTTACTGAACCCCTTTTCTTAGCATTGAACCTGCTATTACTTTTTCCATTTCAGGGGTTTCTTCTAATACTGTGTATAGATCGACTAAAGTTTGATGGATACTATTTATTTGATTTGAACAAAATTCAGAGTTGATTACACCTTTACCATTCATATGAACATAACAAACCGAGCATAGGTTTTGATACGCACAACTACTACACTCCCCTTCAACGAAATTTTTGTAAAATAATTCTACAATCTTATCGAGAGCAGTTTCATTAACCGCATTGTCGTTTATGTTTCCAATCGGAAATCTTTTACCCATCTTTTCGCACATGGTTATTATCCCATCCGGATAAACTGCCAGTTTTGAATATGGTACGCAAGCACCTTTAAACCTATTCTCAGCATTTTTATTTCTCTCATAAATAGTCAACATCCCTGTGAATAGTAAAAACGCTACCTCTCTAAATTCAGTATCACAATTGATATCTAAAAACCTTTTTTTAACATTGGTGAGCGATTTATATAAGACAGATTGTTGAATTTCTTCTTTACCCATGACTTCATAGTAAGTCGAATCATACGGATCAATTTGAGAATAGAGGTAAAATGAACTTTTAAATTTATTTTTGTGTTTTGCAAAAAATTCTACGCATTTTTCTAAGTCTGTTCCGTAATCATAACAACAATTGAATGAGGTAGTACCACTGTATTCCATCTTATCTTTTGAATATTTTGAGTAAAAATCTATTTTACTCATTACAGTATCGAAAGTTGGTTCTCCTCCACTAGTTACTCGATTCTTGTTGTGATTTTCTTTGTACCCGTCCAGACTAAATGTAACGTTAAAATTATTATCCACTAAAAATCTAATAATGTCTTCCGATAATAATACTCCATTTGTTGTAATGTAATAAAGTACATCTATTCCGATTGACCTTATATAAAGCACAACTTCCTTTATTAGATCAAACTTAATTAGAGGTTCACCCCCATAAAAACTTATCTGCGGTTTTCCCAAATATCCACTTTCTCTCTTCTTTAAATGAATTTGAAGATAGTAATCAATAGAACTCTTCGCAGTATCAAATGTCATAACTTTTTCTGAGAAGTTTGAAGTATTGTAATATTTATCAGAATAAACACAATATTTACAACGTAAATTGCACTTTTCTGTTAACACTAGTATTAACTGTGAAGCCGTTGCTTTTTTCATTTCTTTTCTATAGTTCGGAATTCTGTTAATATTTTGACTGTAGATATATCCATTTGAAATCAGTCGCGAAACTTGTTCGTACTCTTTTTCAAAATCTTCTATCGTAGAAACTCCTACAATTTCTTTATAGAGTAATTCCTTTGTCATTCGATAATAATTTTCCACTATTTTTTTTTGCATTTCACTTAAAACTAGAATTTCGGATGACTTTGTGTCAAGAAAATATTGATTTTTTTTTGTATTAAAGAAAACTCCGTTGACTCTTTCCATTTTATCCCCTACCTTTCATAAATCTGTATTTAGAAGTAATAACTCTACTTGATAATTTCATGAAAATTTGAACCTAAGTATCTTTTTAGCGTTAAACTATTTAAAATATTAGTTATAACAAATGTAAAGTTATTGATTTTTCGATTTTCATAATACATAGATGATGTCACTAAATTTACTTTGTTCCTAAAGTAAATTTAGCGATTTCTATCTATGTTGCAATTATGGTTTACGCATACATGCTTGTGTGCATTTTTAAATATTTAACATCTACCATCTACAATGTAAAAATGTCACTCACAAGTAAATGCAATCCCAATAGCAAAAGAATATTGACTTAAGTGATTGCATAAAATGCGACACCGACACTTGATGCAGTGCCATAAGTAGCTACACAACCTGCGGCACAAACACTGAGACATAAGAATAAGTTATACCCAATTTCCCCAGTCTCTTCCATTTCACCTAAACTGTTAATTCTTTCCACGTTAACCACCTCCTTTCTCTATTTAAAAGTATTATTTGTTTTTACATACTACATAAAACGATGTAAAACAAGCAATACTTGAAATAGCTACCATAATACTAATCAACCAAGGATTATTAAATACCTGAACATCAATTCCAAGGTTTTTAAACACAATAAATAGCGCAACAAATATTAACATCGATATACTTAAGGCATGTTGTGCTATTTGAAAGTTCTTGAAGTAAAACAGAGCGAGATAAATTCCTAAGTAGAAGATATAGATTGATGAAATCATTAGAAAAACTTGTAATGATAAAACAACATCATGAAGGTAAAATGTATACTCAATCACAGCTGCTATTAAGCTGAATATCATGATTAAAGTTATTCCTTCAATATACCGAGACCCTATTCTTTTATAATTGCTTATTGGTAATGACTTTAAGAAAGTCTTAGTGTTATCAGTATCTTCTAAGTAGCAAAATTTTCCAATCAAGTAGTTTGTTAACAATAGAGGGAAATAAACAACAGTGATTAACTGCATCATTGAGTTTTCAGATAGCGACATTCCAATCATAACTATAGCACCAAGTACGATTGTCATTGCAACATGCTTAGCATGAAACCTAATGTCTTTCACAATTAAATTAATCATTTTTCTTACATCTCATGTAAATCAACACATGGCTTAAATCACAATCACTCAATTCAATTTCATCAACTGCACCAAAACTATCTTTATCTACAATGTAGTAATCACCTTGTTTTACCATACCTTTACTACCTACGTATTGAGCTGGTAATTCATTTGCAATCTTAAACCTATCTTTTACTTGTTCAACCGTTCCCTCTAAAACAATTGTACCATCATGAATAAACACTAAATCTGTTGCAATTCGTTCAACATCCTCCGTTATATGCGTAGAAAACAATACAGTGACACCCTTTAGTTGGTTCTCTTGCTTTAACAGTTCCAGTAAATCTTCCCTTACAATAGGATCTAAGCCTGATGTTGGTTCATCTAGTAGTAGCAATTTGATTTCTCTTGATAATACTAATGCTAATTGATATTTAACTTTCATCCCTTTAGATAGTTCTGATATTTTTTTACTTGGATCTAGATCAAATGTTTTGATTAACTCCTTATATTTAACAAAACTCCAACTATTCTTATATACAGCCTGATAAAAAGACGTAATATCCTTTAACTTGATACTCTGAAATGCGTCAAACATATCACCAACATATCCAATATCCTCCCTAAAAAGATAATCTTGGGTTTTGATTTCCTTTCCACTGAACAAATAATAATCATATGAAGATTTGGTAATATTCATTAAGCAGTTTAATAACGTTGTTTTTCCTGCACCATTGCGACCAATTAAACCTGTGATTGATCCATTTTTAATCCTTAATGTATCGATACTTAGACTAAACCTCGGATACTCTTTCACTAAATTTTTGATATCCATAATACTTTCCATTTTCTTCCCCCCTTGTGAATACTATGATACTTTTTTTAATTTAATTAAATATTATGATAAATGATTTTTGATTACAAGTAAATTTGAAATCTTGATTAAAATAAAACGTAAAAAACACGTAATATCCACAAATAAATTCTCAGAGTACAATACTCTTAACCTAGAACTAAATAAATAGGTCCTTCAGTTTTTACAAATCAAAGCATTCATCCCTAATCCAATGATAATGAAAAAGTTTTATCGACTTGAAAATTCGTAAACAACCAATCTACTAAGGCTAAACTTGACTGCGCAAATTTTAATCCCTAATCATTCGTTTTTTTTATTCATTTTCCTTCTTGAAAATAAAAACATTCACTAATTTAGTGAACGTTTATTTGACATTAAATTGAATACTAAGTTTACTATCTTGACCTTGATTATAGCGTTTACTAAGAGCATTGAATAGCGGATAAACTTCTTTTACCCGACGATATTTAATCATGAATAGAAGTCTATATTGATCATTTAGCTTCGCTATACTTGGTAGTGACGGACCTAATATTTCAAAGTCTTTTTGGTAGTGTTTTAAATATTTTAGGATTTCGAGACTGTGAAAGTTTAAATAGTTTTCGTCTTTTGAACTTAACAAGAGTTCCATCATATAGAAATAAGGTGGATAATGGTTTACTTGTCTAATCATCATTTCTTCTTGATAAAAGGCTTGATAATCTTGGTTTAATGCAAGTTTGATTACCGGATGGTTTGTGTCATATGCTTGAATGATAACTTCACCTTCTTTTTCATGTCGGCCACTTCTTCCAGCGACTTGTGTTATTAGTTGAAAAGTTCTCTCGTTTGCATCGAAATCAGGGAAGTGTAATGACAAATCAGCATTTAAAACACCAACCAATGTCACATCTTTAAAATCCAAGCCTTTAGCAATCATTTGAGTGCCTATAATAATATCATATTCTTTATTCTCAATGCCTTTAAACCAATGTTCATAGCTATCTTTTTTAGTTGTACTATCTCGATCAATACGAGCAATACGTGCATCAATAAACATTCGTTGTAATTGTTGTTCCACCTGTTGTGTTCCAGCCCCTTGATGTTCTAGTGTTGCTTCATGACAATTCGGACAATCTTTTGGTTGTTGTTGTTGAAAACCACAGTAGTGACATTTTAATTGATGATTGTGATGATATGTTAATGATACATCGCAATGAGGACACTTGATTACCTCTCCACATGATTTACAAGATACAAAAGGTGCATAACCTCGTCTATTTAGTAGCAACATCACTTGTTCATTTCGTTCAAGACGTAACTTTATTGCATTAATTAACGTCTCAGAAAAGAGTTTCTCAGTACCTTTTTTAACTTGTTGTTTGAGATCAACGAGCGTCATTTTGGGTAAAGCTTGATTATTAAATCGCGATGTTAAATGATGGTGAGAAATAAACCCAAGCTCTGCTTGATGATAGGTTTTTAAAGCTGGTGTCGCACTACCAAGAACAAGTAACGCCTTGTGAGTTCCAATTCTTTTTTTCGCGATCTCAAATGTTTCATACATTGGATTCGTACTTTGTTGATAACTTCCATCATGTTCTTCATCAATGATAATCAACCCAATGTTATTACTTGGAGCAAAGATAGCAGATCTAGCACCAATGACAATTAACGCTTCATTATTTTGAATTCGTCGATACTCATCGTATCTTTGTCCATCTGATAATCGTGAATGTAGTACCGCAACCATTGAACCAAACACTCGTTTAAACCGTTCAATCATCATTGGAGTTAATGCAATTTCAGGAAGTAACATCAAAACAGTTTTCTCTTGTTCCACAAAATGCTTTGTAAGATGCAAATAGACTTCTGTTTTTCCCGATCCTGTTATACCTTCAATTAGATGCATTGGATTTTCATCTTCAATTATTGCCTGAACAACATGCTCTTGATCTTTAGTTAATTGATGTAAAGCAGTTGATTGATACTGTTTTGTTGCTTGACGATATACTTCTTTTTGCACTACTATTATGGCTTCTTTTAATATTAATTGTTTAATAATGGATTGAGAATATCCTAATGTCTCAATATCAATACCAGGATTAGCCTGTATCATTTGATATGCTTCTAATTGTTTAGGTGAGAGTTTTGTCGTTAAGGCTTGTGCATAATAAGTTGGCTTATATTGAATTGAAATCTTTTTATTTGATTTAGGTTTAAGTGCTTTTGGTAGCATAACTTGAATACATGTCACAAGTGAACACAAGTATTTCTTAGACATCATGGTTGCTAATTCATACATCTCTTGATTTAGAATCGGATGTTCATCAATCACTTCGTCTATCGATTGAATATTATATCCGACTTCTTTTTGATAAGCAACAAGATCAATCGTTTCACTTTTTAACACAAAACCAATTACTGAACGTCGATTAAATTTAACTTTAACGCGACTGTACTTTTGAATATCATGTTCATAACAATAATCAAACGTTTTATCTAAACGATGACTACCATACTCAATCAACACTTTAACTAGTCTCATGTACTCACCTCCTTATTATTATACCAAAAAACTCACTAGTTTCCTAATGAGTTCTATTTGATTACGATTTTACCTTCAATCACTTCTTCTAAAGCACAGCCAACATGGCTGGTTGATTTTGGCTTATCCAACAAACACTCAGCACCTTGGTCTAAGTCTTTTGCTCTTTTTGCGCTCACTACAACTAAGTAATACTTACTGTTTGCAATGGCAAGTAACTTATCGATTGATGGTTCTAACATTCTTTCACTCCTAATTCATCTCTTTCTTAATTATTCTAGCGATTTCGTCTTTAGCTTTAATAACGTCATCGTTTAATACAACATATTGGTATTCATTTTTAGTCGCTATTTCTTTTGCTGCTTTTTGTAAACGTTGTTGCACAATAGACTCTTCCTCAGTTCGTCTACCTCGAATTCTTTTTTCTAATTCTTCTAACGTTGGTGGTACTAAAAAGATAGTAATTGCATCTTTACATTTGTCCATCACTTGCAATGCCCCTTGTACTTCAATTTCTAGGATGACATTTTTCCCTGCATTCAACTGTTCATCCACATGATCCTTTGGCGTTCCATAGTAATTACCAACAAACTCAGCATACTCCAATAAATTGCCCTCATCAATTTGCTTTTCAAAAGCTTCTCTACTTACAAAGTAATAATCAATGTTTTGTCGTTCAAGTGGTCTTGGAGGTCTTGTTGTCATAGAAATAGAGTAAACAAGATTCAATGAAGCATCCTTAAAAAGGGCCTCTCTTACTGTACCTTTACCCACACCACTTGGTCCACTGAGTATGATTAGTTTTCCCTTTGCCATTCATTCACCACCCTCTACATATACGCTTAATCTTACTAAATACCATTAAATTTGTCAATTGCTTTAGATGAATTTAATTAAGTTTTTAGTGATGTTCATCTTAAGTGAACTATGTTATAATAAAGAAGGTGATTTTATGGCAATAGACGGTTTGTTTTTAAACAATATTTCAATGAAGTTAAATAATATTTTACGTGGAGGGAAAATCACACGTGTTGCTCAACCCTCTGCTTTTGAGCTACTCTTGACCATTCGCTCAAACAGGGAAAACCATCAACTGCTTATCTCAATACATCCAAGTTATGCACGTACTTGTTTAACCAAACATCAATATGTAAATCAATCACTCCCTTTTGTAAGTCGTGTTAAAAAATACCTTGAAGGAAGTATTGTTGAAGGCATTGAAACGATTGGTTATGAACGTGTCATCGTTTTGTCTTTAAGACAGTTTGATGCCATTGGTGATAAACATCATTATCGTTTAATGATTGAAGTGATGCAACGTCATTCTAATTGTTCATTAATTGATGAAGACGATAAGATAATTGATTGTATGAAGCATATTTCTTATGCGCAAAATACTGTTCGCGTCCTTATTCCAAACGCTATTTATCAGCTCCCCCCAATGTTAGCCAAAAAAGATCCTCATCTCATTAAAACCTTTGATGCACAAATGAGTGATGATTATGCTGGTATATCAACTCTTTTGATGAGTGAATTCTTGTTTCAACAACATAATCTTACTGATTCTATTATAGCATCCGATAAGTTGTATGTCTATGAAACAAAAAAACAAACTTTGTTTCACTTAATCCCTTTAACTCATTTAGGTATTGAAGGAAAGTGTTTTCCCCTTTTTGATGGTTTAGATCATATTTTTTATGACAAGGATTTAAAAGATCGAATTAAGCAACAAACCAATGATTTATCTAAATTCATTCGTCAAGAAATCAAAAAAACCAAACAAAAAATTATGAAGTTATCAAGTGAACTTGATGCTACTGATCAAGCTTCAGTCTATCAAGAGAATGGTGACTTGCTTTATGCTTATGCTTATTTATATGAAAAAGGAATGAAACAAATCGAAGTGGATGACTTTTATCATGATCAAAAGAAAATCATTGTACTAGATCCTAAATTATCGTTAAGTCAAAATGCTCAAAAGTATTATCAACGTTATCAGAAGTTGAAAAAAGGGGTTATTCATTTAGAGCATTTTATTGACAAAGCAAAACAAGATTTAGCTTATTTTGAGTCTTTAGAAGTAGCTGTTGAACAAGCGTCTATTGAAGAAGCTTTTGAAATAAAACAAGAGCTTGAACAACAAAAGTTTTTAAAACAAAAAGCGTTCAAAGGTTCTAAAAAGCAACAAACATTTAAACTTATGACATTTAAATCTTCAACTCATAAAACCATATATGTTGGGAAAAACAATCTTCAAAATGATTTACTAACATTTAAAATTGCCCATAAACATGATACATGGTTACATGTGAAAGACATGGCAGGAAGCCATGTCATCATTAAAGGACAAGATATTGATGAACCAACATTACGATTAGCTGCAATGCTTGCTGCTTACTATTCAAAAGCACGTTATTCAAGTTCAATACCTGTGAACTACACACAGGTTAAGCAATTAAAAAAACCAGTTGGGCGAAGACCTGGTCAAGTGATGATGATGGATATGCAAACAATTTATATTGATATTGATGAAAAAATGATTGAAGCGGCAATTGATGACCCTCTAATTGTAAAGAAATAATGATAACATTTAAAAAGGATTTTGCTTTTATTGCAAGATCCTTTTTTGATTTATAAACCTCAAATTCTTTTAAAAAACACCAATAACAACGCCCAACGAGACAATTGCAACAAGTATTAATATCACCTTAGTTGGCGAAATCCTTTTAGAAGAAATCAACCACCAAGAGAACATAACAATAATTAGAGGTAACAGTTTAGGGAAATTGGCATCTAGGATCTCTTGAAGTGGTTTAACACCATCCCCCATTGGAATTTGAAGTTTAGTAACCAACACAATGCTCCCTGCAGCCAATCCTCCTACTACCATAACACCAAGTATATTGAATGCGTCCGTAATCCGTTTAGCGTTTTCTCCAATGATGACATCAATCGCACTAACCCCAAGCTTATATCCATTTTGAAAACTAAAATATGAAATCGCAGGCCCAATAATCCCGAAAGCGATCATGTAAAAGATTGGTCCTATTGCACTTCCACCTGCAGCAAGTCCCATCCCGACACTTAACAATATTGGTACAATAATACCTTGGATAATCGAATCTCCAATACCTGCCAATGGCCCCATAAGTGTGGCTTTAATGTTCACTGGTAATTCTTCAGGGACATCATTCCCTATCGCTATTTCTTCTTCTAATGAAACGACAATACCATTGACTAACTGTCCTGTTTGCGGTTCAGTATTATAAAACATTGAATGGCGAATATACAATCGACGTTTAGCTTCAATATCATCTTTATAATATTTATTAGCAAAAGGAATATAGGAATATGCCCATGCATGTGCTTGTAATTTTTCATAACTCATTGAAGATAAATGTGTAAATCCCCATCTCATCCATATTTGATTTAACTCTTTTTTAGACAATCTATCTTTTTCCATGGTTCCTCCTAGAAAAGTCCATCATCTTCAAATACCTCAGCATTAATGTCTGCTTGATTGGTATTATTGACAATGACATTATTTTTTGAAGCTATGTAGACAAGATATGCAACAATTGCAGCGATAAAAACAAGTGCAATCATACTTAAACCTGCAAATGATGTTAAAACAAATCCACCAAAAAAGAATATTAGTAAAACCTTTTCCTTAATCACAATATTCATCAACATCGCAATCCCTAAGGCTGGTAGTACACCACCTAAAACTGTTATGATGCTTGTAATGACTTCGGGTGTGTTTTTAAGCAACACATCAACAAGATCTTTGCCTAAAAATATAACTAGAAATATAGGGATTGCTCTTAACATAAAGGTCGTGATCTGAGGATAAATGATATGGTTGTTAATAATCCCTCTTTCATCTAAGTTTTTCGCCGCCAAATCTGCTCTTTGATTCCAAAATGAATAAAGTGCCATTCTGGTATTGTAAAAAATCAACCCGAACGTTTGGCCAATCAGGATGGCTAATGTTACAGCAATTGCTGGTTCTTTAGTCGTTGCCATCGCGAGTCCGATACCACCATAAGAAGCGTATGTGATTTCACTGTTTGTCGCGCCACCTGTTGATAAATTAGCAATAAAAACCGCTTGAACTGCGAGTCCACAAAGCACACCTGCTTGAACATCACCAAAAGCCAACCCAACAAGAAACCCTGCCACAAGCGGTCGCCCAAATATATAAAAGCCGCCAGTAATACCAAATAACCAAGGTGTTTCAATTGCACCTAGATAACAGAAGACACTTGTTAAAAGTGCAGGTAGAAACAATGACATATTCATAATAACCTTCCTCCTAATTGATTGAATTATATTTTTGCTTCATCTCTTGCCATGACTTCACTTCATCATCAGGCAATAATTGAAAATTAATGGTTACACCTTGCTTTTCAAGATAGTCAAATGCTTCGTAATCTAATTGGTCTATTGCTACCGTCCTTCCAATCACTTTAGCACCTGGACTCGTATTCATGCACCCAACATTAAGCACACCACCAAAGTTACCACCAAGCTTCATCAGTTCGGCAAAGTTTTGTGGTGAGTCACTAATAAGAAACAAATCCTTGCTTGATTCCATTGCTGCTTGAACCTTCATCACAGCATGACTCATTGGATATATGCCAATTTTCAAATGACCTGCTGCTGCTTTTAAAACCCTCATTCTAAGTTTATCTTCAAATATTTTATCACCAATGACAATAATCCCTTCAACATCCCTTGCTTTCGACCAACGTGTCGTGGTTTGACCATGAATTACTCGGTCATCAACTCTTGCTAATGTAATACCCATTTTAATCTCTCCTTATAGTTCAATATCATAAAAATCATTTGAATCTTCTAAATCCTCTACAATAGTTATGGCTTCTTTAGCTGCATCATATGCTAAATTAGCGAGTTCATTAAGCAAATAGCCACAATCAAGTTTAAGACCAACCTCTAAAAGCATGCCCAAATTCAAACCTGTCAAAAGTCTAATATGATCAGCATCACTAAGTGCTATTTTTAAGCACTCATTATATGGTGTCCCTCCTTTTAGATCAGTCAAAACTAAAATGTCATGCCCTGTTTTTTCACCAAACCATTTTTTTAGCTTGTTTTGGTAAACCATTAAACCATCATCATCCAGTATGATTGTTTCGATATGCTTGGCTTCACCTGCAATCATTTGGTAGCTCTCCAAAATGCCATTGGCAAATTGGCCATGAGTTGTGAGCAAAATATACATAATCCTTCTCCTTTCACATTACATAATTACTTTTTTATTAATATGTAATTACATCTTAATTTTATATTAACCCAAAATGTAACCGGTGTCAATTAATTTATGCAATTATTTAAGCTTAATTTGACAAACATCTAATTATGTAGTATATTATGTAATGACATATGATAGAAAGGTGATACGAATGAAAACATATACTCTAGATCAATTAGCAAGATTCATAGACCACACAAACCTTAAGCCTGATGCAACGCATAGTGACATGAGAAAGCTTTGTGACGAAGCTAAAGCTTATCATTTTAAAATGGTAGCTATTAATCAAGTGCAATCGCAGTTTTGCCATGAGCAGTTAAAGGATACAGACATTAATGTTGGTGCTGCCATTGGCTTCCCACTTGGGCAAACGACCATTGAAACGAAAGTCTTTGAAACAAAAGAAGCAATAAGACTTGGTGCTACAGAAATAGACTACGTTATCAACATCACACAACTGAAGGAAAAAAATTATGAATACATTAAAGAAGAAATGCGTTCGATTGTAACACTTTGCAATGAGCACAATATCATTTCTAAAGTTATATTTGAAAACTGTTATCTCACAAAAGATGAAATCATTCAGCTTTGTCTCATTGCTAAAGAAGTTCAACCTACTTTTATTAAAACATCAACCGGATTTGGTCCAAGTGGCGCCACTTTTGAGGATGTTAAACTTATGAAAACGTATGTTGGTGACAATGTTCTAGTTAAAGCTGCCGGTGGTGTACGCGATGTTGAAACATTTCTTGAGATGATTCGTCTTGGTGCAAGTAGAATTGGCACAAGTGCAGGTATTAAAATTATTGAGGATTTGAAAAAAACTAAAAAAACTCAGTTTGACATATAAAAAAGTCTCAATCGAGACTTTTTTAATGTCTATTATCTATTTCAAATACAAATGTATTAATATCGCCACGATACTTTGAAATCGAATATTCTACAGGTGTTTGATCAACACTATAGCCTAGTGAATGGAAATAGAAAAGTGGACTCCCAACCCCAATATCTAAAAGATCTGATGACGTTTCATCCGCCAAGATAACATCTAACGTTCTTCTAATCCTTAAAACAGGATATCTCTCTTTTCCTAATACATCGTACAATGACTCAAGTGCAAAATCATATTGATTTAGGTTTGGGATAAGTGTGTAAGGTATATATGTAGTGACTAGAACAATCGGTCTTTCATCAGCATATCTTAGTCTTATAAGTTTATAGACATCATCTGTTGCTTTTAACTTTAATTGCTTCGCAACATTTTCTCCAGCAACGTCTTTTTTGAATGTTACAACAACGGTTTTGTATGATTTTCCTTTACGTTGCATTTCATGATTAAAACTTTCAATAATTTGAGTAAATTCTTGATCTATTTTAGGACTGATGACAACTGTACCTAGCCTTTTTTTTCTTTGTAAATAACCTTGGTTCGCTAAATTTTGAATTGCTTGCCTAATTGTTGGTCGGCTGACACCATACTTGGTTGCAAGTTCAGTTTCTTTTGGAATGATAGAACCTTCTGGATATTCGCCTGATTGAATCTTTCCCATTAAATCAGCCTCTATTATTTGATACAAAGACTTTTTATTCATTGTGACCTCCTTAGCGTTTATCATTTAAACTACTGCCCTTAAATTTTTTCATGTTACTGATTACCTCTATTTAAGCGTTTTTATATGAACATGATAAAAATGACTTTATGATGATTCAAATATTAAGTACTAAGTTGAAACTGACTAAAATAAGAAACATCACTTTTAACCAAAGCAACTTCAATCATAAACCCATTATGCAATTCCTGATCAATGCTTATGTGATAGTTTTTTTTAATATACCAATAATCTTTTACATGAGTGAAAGGAATTAGATAAATTCTAACTTGATCAAATTCAAATAATGAAGATGTAATTTGTTTGATGAGCGTATCTATATTATAACCTGTTTTTGATGAAATAGGAAGATATGCATGGTTAATCATACCATATCGTTCTTTGCAATCACTTTTTGATAATACAAGTAGTTGTTTATTACTACCATTTAATTGTTTTAAAACTTCTTTTATGATCGTTAATTCTTTTTGATTATTAGGTGATGAATGATCTAAAACAATGATTAATAAATCTGCTTCTGCGATTTCTTCTAATGTCGCGTGAAAAGCTTCAATTAAATGATGTGGCAAACGATCGACAAAACCAATTGTGTCAGTCAAGAAAAATGGTGGTGTTTGAGGCCATTCTACCAATCTTGTCGCTGTTTCAAGGGTTTCAAACAATTGGTCTTTAACGCTGACTTGCTTTTGATGATTCTCAATGAGCACATTCATTAAAGAAGATTTACCTACATTGGTGTAACCAACCAAACAAACACTTGGATAACGACTTTTTTGACGCTTTCTTCTTTGCATCATGCGATTCTTTTTTAGCTGATCTAGCTGACTCTCTAATCTTATAATTTGTATCGCAAGTGCTCTTTGGTCCAACTCTAACTGTTTTTCACCTGGACCACGAAATCCTTTTCCACCTTGTTGATGCAGCATAGATGCTTTCATACCGACAAGACGAGGTAATAAATGTTTGAGTTCTGCAATTTTAACTTGGAGGATAGCTTCTTTTGTTTTCGCCCTTTTTTTAAATAATTCTAGAATTAATAGTGTCCGATCTAAAATAAGACAATCAAAATAATCTTCAAGAAAGCGAAACTGATTTGGTGTTAGTTCTATATCAAACAACAAGCATTCAATATGATGTTGGTTAAGATATGCCTTAATTTCTTCTAGTTTTCCTTTACCAACATATCTTAAGGGATCTGGTTTATCTTTTTTTTGAGATATGATATGAACAACATCAATCAAACACGCCTTAGCTAATCCTTTTAATTCTTCTAATGATGCGTTGTTTTGCTCAATATCAACAATGATGGCTTTTTGCATTTGACACCTCCTTACCATATGTTATCACATCTATCTCTTTATTCAATGTTTATTTTAAAATTGAATCGTGATATACTTTACTGGGGTGAACAAATGAAACGAGAACTAGCATTAGATATTTCTAGAGTAACAGAAGCAGCAGCTTTGGCAAGTTACAAACATATAGGAAGAGGTAGTAAAGAAGAAGCTGATGACGCAGCGGTTCAAGCCATGCGTTTAACACTTAATCAAATTGCAATTGATGGTGAAATTGTCATTGGTGAAGGTGAAATAGATGAAGCACCAATGCTTTATATTGGTGAACGCGTTGGTTATGGTGGTGATCAAGTTGACATCGCAGTAGACCCAATCGAAGGGACTAGAATGACTGTCCTTGGACAAAACAATGCACTTGCAGTCATTGCAGTTGGACCAAAAGGGACATTCTTAAAAGCACCTGATATGTATATGGAAAAACTCATTGTTGGACCTGATGCGAAAGGATCAATTGATTTGACTTTGTCTTTAGAAGATAACCTTAAAAACATTGCACAAGCACTTAATCGACCATTAGTTTCATTAACAGTTGCCACACTTGCAAAACCACGTCATGAACAAGCCATCAAAAAAATGCATCAATTAGGGGTTAAAGTATTTGCACTTCCTGATGGTGATGTTGCGGGTTCAATATTAGCATGTATGCCTGGTAGCGAAGTCGATGTGCTATATGATATTGGTGGCGCACCAGAAGGTGTTATCTCTGCTGCGGTGATTAAAGCGCTAGATGGCGATATGCAAGCACAATTGCTACTGAGAAACGATGTGAAAGGCAGCACACCTGAAAACAACGAGATTGCAAAAGATGAATTAAAGCGTTGTGAAGAAATGGGTGTAAAATGTAACAGTATTTTGTTTTTAGATGATCTTGTCAGCCGTGACAATATTATTTTCTCTGCAACCGGCATTACATCTGGTGATTTACTTAAAGGGATACGTGTTGAGGGTGATTTTGCGACAACTGAGACACTACTCATTCGAGGCAAAACAAGAACACTTAGACGCATCGAATCCACCCACTACATCAATCGAAAAGATCCGCAATTAAAAGCACTCATACGTTAACAGCATTTCAATTAAATGAAATGCTTTTTTATAACAAAAAAAGATACACAAAATTTGTATCTTTAATCTTTCTTAGCATATTTATGCATTAAGGCCTGTTCAACAATCTCAGGTACCAATCCTTTAACACTTCTTTTATAGAATGCCATTTCTTTTACGTTACTTGAAGAAATAAAGGAATGCTCTGGTCGTGTCATCAAAAACAGCATCTCAATTTGATCATCTAAGTATTGATTTGCAGCCGCAATCTGTAGTTCATACTCAAAATCAGTTGCAGCACGCAGCCCTCTAATAAGCACTTGCGCATGCACTAAGTTAGCGTAGTCAACTGCTAGCATACTGCTTGATTCAACAACAACATTAGGCATATCTTTTGTAACTGCCTTTAACATGTCTTCTCTTTCTTTTGTTGAAAACAATGTTTTCTTATTTGGATGTACAAGGATGGCAACCCTTAATTCATCATAAAGTCTCGCTGCTCGTTTTATGATATCCAAATGACCAATCGTCACAGGATCAAATGTTCCAGGATAAATCGCAACTTTTTTCATCTTATCACCATCCTTAGTATAACACTTATGACTTCAAATATAAACCTCGACGACTACTTTTAATCAGTTGAAACAATAAAAAGAGACATAACTGAGCAAGCACAACACTTGGTCCTGTAGGTAAATTCAAATAAAAAGATAAAATGAGACCAACACTGAATGCAACAAGTGAAACCACGACACTTAGCAATACCATTTGAGCATAACTTTTCGCTAAACTTTTTGCACTCATCGCTGGAAAAATGAGTAAACTTGAAATAAGTAGCGTACCCATCAGTTTCATACCAACCACAACTGTAAGTGCTGTCAACAAAGCTAGCAATGCTTCATAACGCTTAACTGGAAAGCCTGTTGCTGTAGCATAATCACTATCTAGTGTCATAAACAAGAATGATTTATAACATAAAAGATAAGTCACTAAAATACCAACTGATAGTACAATTGACAAAACAAAGTCCACTTGATTCATCACAAGAATACTACCAAACAATAAATTTGATACATTGACATTAAATCCACCAACAAGCGTTGTCGCAATCATACCAAAAGAGAGTGCTGATGTTGCAATCATACCAATGAGTGCATCACCATGAACACTTTTTCTCTCACTTATATATAGGGTAAAGAAAGCTGCAATGACCACAACTGGAATCGCTATAAGGAGGGGTTGGATATTTAATAGAGCGCCAATAGATAGAGCACCAAAACCAACATCACCCAACCCATGACCTAGCAATGCATGTTGTTTTAACACAAGGACAACACCAATCAAAGCTGCAATACCACTCACAAATAAACCACCAATTAATGCTCTTTGCATAAAGCCGTATGTTATCCAAGTCACCTTTTTTCCTCCCAATCCTTAACACTCCCATCAAATTGTATACTTTGATTCATCACAATAACGCGACTCGCATATGCACTCACGTGATTCAAATCATGACTTGTCATTAGGATTGTTAGACCATGATCTTGATTTAAATGATGCAACAAGGCGTAAAACTGCTTGGTTGTTTCAGGATCTAATCCTGTTGTTGGTTCATCTAAAATAAGTAATTTAGGTAAATGAATCAATGCCCTTGCCAATAAAACGCGTTGCTTTTGACCACCAGATAACTGATGATACTGCTTATGTTTCAAATCTTGGATACTTAATAACTTTAAAACCTCATCACATTGGTCACAATCTTTCATTTGTTTTGGCACACTTGACAAAACAATCTCTTTAACAGTTGCAGGCATTGAAGGTGTGATATTACTTGTTTGACCAACATATCCAACCAGGTGTCGATCTCCAAAAAAATCGACCCGACCTTTAGTCTGCTTAACAATTCCCAGAATTGCTTTAAGCAATGATGATTTCCCCGAACCGTTTGCACCTATCAAACAAACGTATTCATGGTCTTCGATGCTAAATGACACATCTTGAACAGCAATCACTTGTTCATAATAAACATCAAGATGACTAACATCAAGGCGTTTCATTTAAACCTACTTTTAAGTTTTCTAAGTTTTGTTTCATCAACGATAGATAAGAAACACCTTCATTTAATTCATCTTTTGAAACATTGTGCAAACCATGTAGAACAAGTAGTTTTGCACCTGTTTCATTGGCCATTGCTTTGGCAATGGTTGGTTCTATGTTTTCTTCATGGAAGATGGTTGTGAGTTGATGCTCTTTAAGGGTTTCAATCATAGAAGTCATGGCTGATGGTGTTAACTCACCTCCTGATTTATAGGCTGCTACGTAGTGTAAATCATAACGATGCATTAAATAACCTAAAGCAAAGTGACCTGCAAATACTATGGTGTCATGTTTTGCACTATCCACCATTGTTTTAAATGATTCATCTAGTTGACTCAATTCATTGATGTATGCTTTCGTATTTGTTTCATAAATTGATTGGTGTTCACTGTCCACCTCAACCATAGCATCTGAGATTGTTTGAACCATGCTTTGAGCATTTTCCAAATCCATCCACACATGTGGATCTCTTCCAGTATGATTATCTTCTTCATGTTCTTCTTCATGCTCTTCATGCTCTTCATGCTCTTCTTCGTTAAATGTTAACCAATTAACAGAAGTTGATGCATTCACCACTTCAACATCTTTTAACTCGGGCAATAAGTTCGCTACCCAAGGTTCCATTTCTTCATTTGTGTAAATAAACAAGTCTGCTTCCTTAATGGCAATGATATCCTTTGCACTTGGTTCATACCCATGCCCATCTGCGTCATTTGGTAACAATAAATGAACTTCAACATTGTCGCCACCGACTTGTTTTGCAAAATCATACAAAGGAAATAACGTTGTATAAACAACCAATTTATCACCTTTATTTGAACTCGTTTGACAACCAACAAGTCCTAACATTAAAACTAAGACAACTAAGATACTTCCAATTTTTTTAAACATGTTTGACACGCCCCCTGTAATGTTATTTGGTGATCCATTTGAAAATGATATTGATTCATAAGCTCAGTTGAAAGTGCTTCGATGATGTCTGTGTGTATATGATAAACTTGATGACAACTGCGACATACTAAATGATAATGTGCCTTACAATCATGTTTAGCATATCGATATACATACCCTTCTTGCGATTCACAAACGACAATGTCTCCTGACGCAATTAATTCCTCAATCATACGGTAGACTGTTGCCTGAGAAGCAAATGGCTTACAAGCAAGCACAATATCTTTCACAACAAATGCTTTATCTTGTGTTTGAAGATAAAGTCGTAGTTGTTCTTTTTGTTTGGTTTGACGCTTCAATTTTCTCACCTCGAAGATATCATACACTTATTGATAATGATTATCAATAAAAGTGATAAAAAAACTAAGCTAGAATTATTAGCTTAGATTGTCCTACATGTTTTTCTTTAATGACTTGAAAATTACCCACATTAATGGTCTCATCCTTTGCTGTTTCAATTAAAATCATACCCTCATCTTTTAATAACTGACGCTTGGCAATTGTTTCTAATGCTTGATTGGCAAGATTATGATGGTAAGGCGGGTCAAGTAAAATCAAATCAAAGGTCATTGGTGTTTGTGTCAAAAACAACAAAGCATCCATTTTATGTAAAGTGATATGATTTTCAATGTTTAATGCTTTTAAATTACGCATAAGAACTTGATGGCTCTTAGGATGTTTTTCAATACTAACAACTTGGTCAATGCCTCTTGAATAAGCTTCAATTCCAAGTGCGCCACTCCCTGCAAAAGCATCGAGTGCTACGCCACCATCAAAAAACTGCCCTAACGTGTTAAACATCGTTTCACGATGGCGATCGGTTGTTGGTCTGGTTTGGGTACCTTCAGGCACCATTAGTTTTCTTCCTTTAAGCTTACCTGCGATGATTCTCATGATAAACCTTCATATCTAGCAATCTTTAAATGATTCGAAATGTTGGAAAATAAGCCTAAAGCAACTTCATACAATAAATCATCCATTTTAGTAATAGCTTGGTAATAGGCCATAATGCGTGGCTCAGTTTGAACTTTCATTTTAATGGCTTTTAAAGCTTCTAAATCTTCAGGTCTACGATAGGTTAAATAGGTTTCATGACACTGTGTTTGTTTTTTAAGCAACAACATTAACTCTGGACTTTGAAAAAGTGTGCATGCCTCTAAATATGATTGATAAGTTTCACTATCTTTAATTAGATCCATTAAGTCATAAATATCGCATAAGATTTCGGTTGTATCCACTAACGAATCTCTCCTTTCTTATATCGTGAAATAATCGCTTGACTAAGCCCTATAGCACTCATGATACCCCAAAGTGACGATCCCCCTGCCGATACAAGAAATAGTGGAACACCAGTCATCGGAATGAGGCCTGTAACACCACCAATATTGACAAACATATGGGCCACAATCATACCCACTGTCCCAATTAGTACAATGCGTCCACGGTCATCTGTGATCAAGCGCGCAAATCGAAGTAGAGATAAAATCATTGCTAAGTTTAAAACAAGAACGACTAAAAAACCCAATATACCAAGTTCTTCAATGATAATAACAAAAATAAAATCACTTTCTGCTACAGGAATATAACCATTTTTAAACAATGATTGACCAAGCCCAGTACCACTTAGTCCACCTCTTGCCATGGCCATCAAACTATTGAGTAATTGATAACCTGCATTTAATGGATCTTCAGTTGGATTGGTTAATACACTAATCCTGCTTAAACGAGCACGACCTATGAAGTTAAATAAACTGAGAAATGTAGGACTCACAATGACTAACGTCAATAGTCCCATACCAATAAGGGATATCAGTAGAATACGATTTTGGTAATGTTTTAAATAGCGACTGGTACTGCTTAAGTAACAAATCCAAAATAGGGTTGTCATAATAATCAATGTACCTAAATCTTGTTGGATTAAAACCGCAAGAATGGTTATGGCTGCAAGTTGAAATGGTCTTTTAAAGCCTTTTCGATATAATGCTGCTTTACTCGTAACCTTTGATGTATCATAAAGAACAAATGATAATTTTAAGATAAAAATAACTTTTAAAAACTCTGACGGCTGTATGGACATGAACCCAAAAAGTGGAATCCAAGCATGGGTGTCATTGACTGTAGAACCCATATTTGGCGCTACAGCACTTAAAACAATTGGAATCATCATGGCAATCATGGCACCAAAGTAGGCAGTATCAACTAACTTTCGCATCACAATTGGATTGTACTTACGCGCTTGAAAGGCAAGCAAGTAATATCCAACTATAAAAAATATGCCTTGTTTAATAACCAAGTCCATCACAACATCCAAACCCTTTGATGCAACACTTGAAGCCATCATCAATATACCAAATAAATACAACAAAAGCATAGAAAAATGAAGGGTTCGATCAAACCCTTTGGGCATTCTAAAATTAAACATGTCAATCACTTCTTCATGCGAACTATCGCATTTGTTTTAGCTTCTTTGATGGTTTTATAAATGGAGTAACCCGATAATTCAAAAAATGCTTGATCAATTTTCTTTTCATCGTCTTTAGTTGGTACAATTTGTTTAAAGATCCGATAAGCATTTAATAAGGTTTGACTATCCACACTGCTTTCATTAGCATCTTCAATTAATGCATAAAAAGAAACTGCATCAATTTTTTCTTGTGTTGACCAATCTTCAAATAATGGGTATTCATATTCCATATCATCACCTCTTCACATCTCTTATTTTACAATATTTTTACGTTTATTTGAAGTCTTTGTTTAATATTTGAATTATTTCCTATTTTATTATAGAATAATAGCGAGGAGAGATACAATGATAACAACAAAAGACTTAGTTAAAGACAATGATCCAATGATGAGACAAAAGAGTGAACCAGTTCCTTTACCTCTATCTGATGACCATAAATCATTTCTAGAAGCCATGATGGCACACATTGAGGCCAGTCAAGATCCTGAATTAGCTGAAAAATATGAACTTCGAGGTGGTGTTGGATTGGCCGCAGTTCAAGCTGGCCGCTTACTTCAAATGTTGGTTGTTCACGTTCATGATGAAGAAGGTGTTTTACACCACTATGCACTTGTTAACCCTAAACTGGTGTCTCATTCAACCATGTACACAGCGCTTTCTGGTGGTGAGGCATGCTTAAGTGTTGAAACAGAACATGAGGGATTGGTACATCGCTATCATAAAGTAACAATTAAAGCATATAATCTTTATGATGATAAGGAAATTACCATAAAAGCCTCTGGTTATCTTGCGATTGTTTTACAACATGAGATGGATCATTTAAAAGGCATTATGTTTTATGATCATATTGATCCAAATAATTTGTATGGGTTAAAAGATAATGAGGTTTTACTTGATTAGAACGGAAACGTTCTTTTTTTATGACATTTATTGTTTTTTGTGTCAATTAAACTTTTTTGTGATATAATGAGAAGAGTTAATATAAGGAGGTGCCTTTGTGCAAGAAAAAAAACCACAGGCAAGACCAAACCATAATAAAGATAAATCTCAGGATACTAAGGTCTATGCGCTCGGTGGGTTGAATGAAGTAGGAAAAAACATGTATTGTATCGAACATGCAAATGAGTTAATTATAATAGATGCTGGTGTCCGCTTTGCGGGTGATGCCATTCCTGGTGTCGATTACATCATTCCTGATTTCACTTATCTAGTGATGAACAAAAAGAAAATTAAAAGTTTAATCATTACCCACGGCCATGAAGATCATATTGGAGGTATACCATTTTTGCTTCAAACAGTGGATATACCTGTTATTTATGCGTCTCGTCTTGCGAAACAAATGATCATTAAGAAACTTGATGAAAGAAAACTGACTAATCGTACAGTGATTGAAGAAATTACTGATGATAGTCAAATTAGAACCAAACATTTTAATATTGGTTTCTTTAGAACCAATCATAGTATTCCTGAATCACTTGGGATTATTATAAACACACCAAATGGTCGTGTTGTCACAACAGGTGACTTTAAGTTTGACTTTACACCTGTTGGTGCAGATGCTGATTTACAAAAAATGGCACATTTAGGGGCTTCAGGTGTTACACTCTTGTTGAGTGATTCAACCAATGCTGAAGTGCCAGGTTTTACTTTAAGTGAAAAACGTGTGTCACAATCCATTCGTGATATTTTTAGGAAAACACATGGCCGTTTAATTGTTGCGACTTTTGCTTCAAATGTTCACCGTGTGCAACAAATCATTGAAGCTGCTGTTGCATTTGATCGTAAAATATTGATTTTTGGACGTTCAATGGTCAATGTCATTAATATCGGTCGTAAATTAGGTCATATACATTGTCCTGAAGCGTCGCTTATTTCTGCAAATGAAGCCAAACATGTACACCCTAGTAAATTACTCGTTTTGTGTACTGGTTCTCAAGGTGAACCACTTGCTGCATTATCTCGTATTGCTGATGGTTCGCATCAACATATTCGTATTAAGCCTGGCGACACTGTTCTCTTTAGTTCCAGCCCAATTCCAGGAAATGCTGATAGTGTAAACCGTGTTGTCAATAAGTTAACGCGTGCAGGTGCATCTGTTTTAACCAATTCAGCACTTAACAACATTCATACTTCTGGTCATGCTTCACAAGAAGAACAAAAGTTAATGTTACTGCTTATTAAACCAAAGTACTTTATGCCGGTTCATGGTGAATATCGTATGTTAAAGATTCATACGTCGCTCGCAGAGTCAGTTGGTGTGCCAAAAGATCATTCATTTATTTGTTCTAATGGAGACATCTTATTGCTAAGAGATGGTAAAGTAACAACAGGTGCGCGTATTCAAGCTGGTGATGTTTATGTTGATGGAGACGATGTTACTGGTGTTAAAACAGCGGTACTGCGCGATCGTATGTTGCTTTCTGAAGATGGTGTGGTTGCCGTTATGATTGCCATGGATTCACGTGTTGGTAAGCTTTTAACAAGACCTATGATCGTCTCAAGAGGTTATGTTTATATGAAAGATCATACGGATATGATTCGTGAAGCTGAAGAGAAAGTAAAACGTTCACTTGAAACATTGTTAGAAGGTAAAACAACATTTAATGAAATTAAAAATACTGCAAGAGATGTTCTTGGTGCTTATTTCTATCAAAAGACAAAGCGTAATCCAATGATTATCCCTGTTGTGATGAATAAAAAATAGAGCTCGCTCTATTTTCTTTATATGAAACGACACAAACCATTTATTGCTTTTGTTTTATTGATTATCTTTTTAGTCTTATTAGGTAATTTCTATGCATTTAAAATAGAACCCTATCGTGTTACTAAAAAGACCTATACCTTTTCTAACAATAAAGTTTCAGATGCTTTAAATCAGTATCGTATTGCTTTTTTTAGTGATGTTGATGTTTATGATCAAACAAGTCTTAATCAATTGAAAAAAACGGTGAAAGCTTTAAATCAAGACCCATATGATTTAGTCATTTTTGGTGGTGATTTATTTAGTCAAAATGTTTTTGAATCTGAACAAGTGATTGAACAACTTCGTTCAATTCAGTCAAAATCAGGTAAATATGCCATTCTTGGTGAAAAAGATAGCCCAATTGCAAATGATGTTGAATACATCTTGTTTCAATCTGATTTTGAAGTATTGAATAATCGTGCCCATCGCATCAAAGTAAATGATCGTTTCGTAACATTGGTTGGGCTTCAATATGCACAAGACATTCAACCTATGTTAAATGAGTCCATGCTAGGAGATCCGATAATCACTTTGATACATACCCCAGATAGTTTCACTGAAATGTTACCATTTCCTTTTGATTTACAGCTTTCTGGTCATAGTTATGGTGGTTTTATTGCCATTCCTTATTTGAACTTGTATCATGCTGAAGGGGCTCAAACCTACGTCAATGGTTCTTTTGAAAAAGATGGCAAACGATTGATTATTTCAAATGGAATTGGTGGACTAAATAAAAGTAATTATCGATTCTTAGCACCGCCTCAAATAACCGTTGTGAAACTACAAGCACCTAAAGTCATTGTTGAGTAAGTTGATTCTTACTCTTTTTTATAT
>CAZWEF010000009.1:0-34615 GCA_964632125.1 uncultured Erysipelotrichales bacterium | reverse complement strand
TGATGCTTAATATCCCTTAAATACTCAGCCAATTCAATGGCTGCATTTAAATCACTACCTGGATGTGAAGACATCAAATAAGGAACTAAGTATTGATTTTTTTGAAATTGATTGTTTAATTGATAGTATCGATCAACAAACTTTAAATACAAGGAACGTCTTGGTTTTCCCATAGCATCAAGGACTTGATCGTTGATATGCTCTGGCGCTACTTTTAATTGGCCACTAATATGGTATTGAACCAGTTCCTTAAAGAAAGTTGCGTCTTTATCGTGCATCAAATAATCATAACGAATCCCTGATCGAACAAATACCTTTTTAACTTTTGGTAAAGCACGAAGTTCTCTTAAAATAGATAAATAATCTTCATGATCTACTTTTAATTGTGAACAAGGACTCGGCCATAAGCATTGTTTTTTAGGACAAACCCCTTTGGTCATTTGTTTATCACAGCTAGGTGCTCTAAAGTTAGCAGTCGGACCACCAACATCATGAATATACCCTTTGAACATAGGGTCAGACGTAATTAATTTTGCTTCTTTTACAATGGATTCTTTAGAACGTGATTGCATGATTCTACCTTGGTGAAATGTCAAGGCACAAAAATTGCATCCACCAAAACAACCACGATTACTTATCAAACTAAATTGAATCTCTTCAATAGCAGGAATTGGTCCAATACGATCATATTCAGGGTGCCATCTTCTCATATAAGGTAAATCATAAACAGCGTCTATTTGAAATTGATTTAGCGGATAACTAGGTTGATTTTGAACGACATACCAACCATCATATGGTTCAATTAAATTCTTTGCAACAAATGGATCAGTATTTTCATACTGCGTATTAAAACTCATTGCATAAAGACTTTTGTCTTTAACAATGTCTTTGTAACTAGGTAGTAAGTGTGCGTCGATGACATGTTCAATGGATTTGGTTTTATAAACAGTGCCCCTAATGTATGTGATATCGCGTATACTCAAACCACTTTCGAGTGCCTCAGCAATCTCAACGATAGTTTGTTCTCCCATCCCATAAACGAGTAAATCAGCACTTGCATCAAGTAAAATCGAGCGTCTTACTTTTTGATCCCAATAATCATAATGTGCAAGGCGTCTCAAACTTGCCTCAATGCCACCAACAATGATAGGACTATCTGGGTATATTTCTCTTAAACGATTACCATACACCATTGTTGCACGATCAGGTCTTTTGCCCATTTCCCCATTTGGTGTATAATTATCTTTTGTTCTTTTTCTTCTAGCGACAGTATAATGATTCACCATTGAATCAATGTTCCCTGCGGTTACTAAAAATCCAAGTCTTGGTTGCCCAAGCTTCATAAAATCATCATTTGTTCTCCAATTAGGTTGAGCAATAATACCTACCTTAAACCCATGACGCTCTAGTGTTCTTCCGATAATTGCGACACCAAATGAAGGATGGTCCACATATGCATCCCCACTCACTATGATAAAATCAAATTCATTGTAACCTAGCATTTCCGCTTCTTGTTTACTCATTGGTAAAAAACTCATATTAGCCTCCTAACAAATAAAAAAATAGGATCCCCTATTTTTTCTCTTTATGTACAGTTTTTTGATTACATTTAGGACAATACTTATTGATTTCAACACGCTCTGGATGATTGCGTTTGTTTTTTGTACCAATATAATTTTCATTGTTGCATACTGTGCATCTATAAATGATATTATCGCGCATCGTTACACCTCCAAGTCCGATTTCTACTTAAATATAATAACACAATAAGTCATAGATTTCTAGTCTAATTATTCATTTTTTTACAAAATAGAAAGAAATGAAGTTTATTGCTTTATGATTCACTATTGTCTTCTATGACTTAAGACAATCATCAAGACATAAAATGATTTCAAAGCTATTTTTTATATGTAAATAGGTAGCATTAATTGCGAGATGTGATAAAATAAACATTGGGAGGCGATACAATGATTCATCGTTCAAATACAAGACAAATTAAAGTTGGAAATATCACCATTGGTGGTGAAAATAAAGTAGTCATTCAATCAATGACCAATACTAAAACAAAAGATGTTCAAGCAACCATTAATCAAATATTAGCACTTGAAAAAATTGGTTGTCAAGTTGTGCGTGTTGCTTGTTTTGATAAAGAAGATGCTTATGCCATTAAAGAGATTAAAAAAGGGATTCATATACCTTTAGTAGCAGATATCCATTTTGACTATCAATTGGCGCTTATTGCAATTGAATCAGGTGTTGATAAAATTAGAATCAATCCAGGTAACATTGGTGCTGCTCATAAAGTTGAGGCTGTTGTTAAAGCATGTAAAGAAAAAAACATCCCAATTCGTATAGGTGTTAATGCTGGTTCTTTAGAAAAAGAGTTTTTAGAAAAATATGGTTACCCAACAGCTGAAGCAATGGTTGAAAGTGCTAAAAGACATGTTGCCATTCTTGAAGCACTAGACTTCCATGATATTGTGATTTCACTCAAAGCATCTAGTCTTGCTCTAACTGTTGAAGCTTATGAACTTGCTGCCAAAACATTTGATTATCCGCTTCACTTAGGTGTTACAGAAGCAGGTACTTTGTTCTCTGGCACCATCAAATCAAGTGCAGGCTTAGGTATTTTATTGCATCAAGGGATTGGTAATACCATTCGTATTTCTTTAAGTGATGATCCAATCGAAGAGATTAAAGTTGCTAAAGAGTTGCTAAAAAACTTTGGATTAGCTAAAAACATACCTACCCTTATTTCTTGTCCAACCTGTGGTCGTATTCAATTTGACTTAATTCCTGTTGCCAAAGAAATTGAACAATTCTTATCTGAGATCAAATCAGATATTACAGTTGCCATTATGGGTTGTGCTGTCAATGGTCCTGGTGAAGCAAGTCATGCGGATATTGGGATTGCTGGTGGTGCTAAAGAAGGCCTTTTAATTAAAAAAGGACAGATTGTTCGTAAAGTTAAACAAGAAGATATGGTTACGGTTTTAAAGGAAGAAATATTAGAGATGACCAAAAAACATGATTAGTTCATGTTTTTTTTCATATCTATATCTTTTCTGTATCATGTATGATATAATAGTACTTTGAGAAGGAGATTGAGGAATGTATTATAATGAAATGAATTTATCAGAAGCACTAAAAACTAGGCTTGAGGGTATGAACTACATACAACCAACGCCAATCCAAGAGCAACTTATCCCACTTGCACTTGAAGGTCACGATTTAATTGGACAGGCTCAAACAGGAACCGGAAAAACTGCAAGTTTTTTAATACCAGCCATTGAAAAAATGACAATGAAAAAAGCTGTACAAACAGTGGTACTTGTACCAACTAGAGAACTTGCAATGCAAGTTGATCAAGTTTTTAAACAATTAACAAATCAAACTGGCATGCGTTCAATTACTGTGTTTGGCGGTGTATCAATTGACAACCAAATTCGTCAACTTGATCAAGGCGTACATTGTGTGATTGCAACACCAGGTCGTTTACTTGATTTGTTGAAACGTAAAAGAATTAATTTATCAAGCTTATCGCTACTTATTTTAGATGAAGTTGATGAAATGTTAAACATGGGATTCATCGACGATGTAGAAAACATCATGTCGCAATGTCCGAGTGAAAGACAAACATTGTTTTTATCGGCTACATTACCATTACCGATGATTAAACTTGCTAAAAAGTACATGAACAATCCTATGGAAGTTCGTGTAAATGTTGATCAAAAAGTAGCAAGTACGATTGATCAGTATTTTGTTAAGGTAACTGAAATTAATAAAATGAAGGCTTTACAAACATTAATCTATTATTTAGATATTGAACGTTTAATTGTGTTTGTCAATACAAAACGTAAAGCAGATGAAATTACACAAGGCTTAATCGCCAATGGCTTTAGTGCTGAAGCGTTGCATGGTGATTTATCACAACAACAACGTATCAACACATTTAATAAGTTTAAAAACAAAACATTGAATATTTTAGTTGCAACAAATGTTGCTGCTAGAGGGATCGATATTCAAGAAATTAGCCATGTTATTAATTATGATGTACCAGAAGATTTAGATAACTATGTTCACCGTATTGGTCGTACAGGACGTATTGGTAATAAAGGTGTTGCGATTACTTTCTTTACACCATATCAAATTGGGCGTTCTTTACAACATTTGCAATCTAAGAATAAAACAAAATTCACAGAAATGTTTTTACCAACAAAAACAGAATTAAGTAAATCTTTAGATGAACGTCAACAAAATCGCATTTTAAATGCAATGGAGAGTGATATTGATACGAAATTCATTAATCAAGCAAAACAGCTATTAAATGAATTTAATCCAACGATGCTTGTTGCAACACTACTCTCACAGTCAACTCAAAAAGTTGATGTTGATGCCCTTGTGATTCAACATGATGGTAAGTCAAAATATCACAACAAAAATAGTAAAGGTAAATTTGATCATAACAAACGTTCAGATCGTCCTTACAAGAAAAAAGCGCATGATGATTATCGCGATAAACCAAACTACAACAAACGCAAACCAAAAAAACCTGCTAATTAACAGGTTTTTTATTTACTTTAAGATTGGTTTATCAGGATATTGTTGTTCAAACTGGCCACTTTGAAGCATCACAATTTCTTGTTTGTATGGTGCCAAATCACCAACATATGGCGTTTCAAGTATTTTAGGAATATCTTGAAGTAATGGATGGTTAACTATTTTGTATAGTGTATCAAATCCAATATAGCCATAACCAATGTTTTCATGACGATCTTTACGCGCTCCCTTAACATTTTTCGAATCATTAACATGAACAACTAGTAAATGATTTAAACCAATGATTTGATCAAATGATGCAAGTACTTGATCAAAATCGTGAACATCGTAACCAGCATCATGTATGTGACATGTATCAAGGCAAACACCTAATAGTTCGGGATGTTGAACACCATCCATAATGCGACGTATGTGTTCAAATTCGTAACCAACTTCAGTTCCTTTCCCTGCCATTGTTTCAAGTGCAATCTTAACTGGCTTACTTGGATCAAGTACTAAATCAAGTCCTTTGATGATTTGTGCTATGCCTTCATCGACACCAGCACCAACATGAGCTCCTGGATGAAGCACAATCATGCTGCACCCAATTTCATAGACACGATCAATTTCTTGCTTGAGAAAATCAACTGCTAACTGAAATGTTTCGGGTTTTATTGTATTGGCAAGATTGATGATATAAGGTGCATGAACAACAACATCATCAATTGATATATTGTTTTCTTTCATATAAGCAACTGCTTCTTCAACTTTTAATTGGTTGATTGGTTTACGTGAAGTGTTTTGTGGTGCACCTGTATAAAACATAAAGGTTGTCGCACCATAGCTCACTGCTTCTTTAACACTACCAAGCAACATATCTTTTCCTGACATGGATACATGTGATCCTATTTTCATGACATTTCCCCTCTTCTTTTTTGCGCTTCCATGGCACGTTTTTTCTTTTGTTTTTTTATGTCGTCTTTGATCATTGCACGACGTTTTTGACTCATTATTTTTTGAACCTCTTGTTTTCTTTTCTTTTTATAACCAGGTTTCACTTTTCTTTTTTGATTAACAATTCGACTTACTTCAGGTTCAACGGTTGTTTTCTTATTTGGACGATCTTGTCTCTCATTATATGGTTTTAGTGTGACCCAAACACCATCTTTAAACTCTTCATGCAAAAAAGTAATCCCTTCTGATTTAAGTAACTGAATGGTCTCATGGTCATGCGCATCATACAATGAATAACAATAGCCTTCGTAGCGATAACGGCCTGTACGGCCTGCACGGTGAAAGAAGAAACTTAAATCGTGTTTAGGGAAATCAATGTTAATAACATGACTAACGCCATCTATATCGATCCCTCTTGCAGCCATGTCTGTTGCCACAACATATTTTGGATGCATGTCCTTTATTTGTCTCATGACTTTTTTACGTTCACGTGATTTTAAGTCTCCATGAATCTCAACCACATCAAACCCTGCATGTTTTAGCTCCAAATAGGCTTCATGTGCTCGAACTCTTGTGTTTGCAAATATTAAGCATAAATATGGGGCAAAACCACCGAGCACTTGTTTCAACACCTCTAATCGATCACGATGATGAGTAGGTATCAATGTATGGGTTATGGATTGAAGTTGTTTAACAGATAAATCAATAACGACAGGATTGTATAAGTACTTAAGAATAAATGGTTCAATAGCTTGATGCATGGTTGCACTAAAGACCATCATATGAATATCATCTTTCATTTTGCCTGCAAATTCATCAATATCACTTAAAAAACCTAAATCAAGCGTCATATCAGCTTCATCCACAACAAGCACTGATGCAGTGGTTAATTGTAAAACATGATCAGTCACATATAAATCTTTGAGACGACCTGGTGTGCCAATCACAACATGTGGCTGTACCTTAAGTTTTTCGACAACACGTTGTCGATCTTGACCGCCTGTTGCAAGCATGATATGAATATCAGTTCCTTTTGCGAGTTTGATGGCATTATCATAGATTTGTGATGCTAGCTCTCTTGTTGGTGCTGTAATCACAACCTGTACTTCTTCTTTACTTGTGTCAATCATCATAAAACAAGGAATTAAAAAACTATGGGTTTTACCAGAACCTGTTGGCGCAATGGCAACAATGTCTCTCCCCTTCTTTGCTTGTCTAATGATGGCATCTTGAATCGGAGTTGGCGTAAAAAATTTAATCTCGTTTAATCGCTCAATCATCCAAGTTGGCAATTGATATTGTCCAAATGATTTCATCAAATCACCTCCTTAACTATTGTACTATAAAAGCAGTAAAAACGCAAAAAGATACCACTATGAATTATAATTGTGTATAATGATAACGAGGTGAAAAAATGAATGTATATAAGATTACACCCCGAGGTTATTGTAAAGGTGTTGTACAAGCAATTAACCAAGTAAAACAAGCAAGAAAACAGTATCCTGATCAAAAGATCTATATTCTTGGTATGCTTGTTCATAACGAAATGATTGCTAAAGCATTTGAAGAAATGGGTATTATAACACTACATCAACCTGGTGCAACAAGACTTGAGCTTCTTGATTTAGTTCATGAAGGTGTTGTCGTGTTAACTGCACATGGAAGTGCAAAAGAAGTCAAAGAAAAGGCAATCAACAAAGGATTAATCGTCGTTGACGCTACATGTGTTGATGTTTTAAATACATACGAGTTGATTCAAGATTATTTAACGAAGGATTATGATGTTTTATACATTGGAAAAAAAGATCATCCAGAAGCTGAAGGTGCTATTGCTATAAATCCAAGTCAAGTTCATTTAATCGAAAAAAATGAAGACATTGATCAATTAGATTTGAACAAAAAATACCTACTCACAAACCAAACAACAATGAGCATGTGGGATGTATATGCACTTTCTGAATATGCAAAAACAAGGTTGAATCATGTTGAATTCATGAAAGAGATTTGCCATGCAACCCAAATTAGACAAGAAGCAGTTGCTGATTTACCTGATGAAGTTGATCTTGTTTTAGTTGTTGGCGATGCCCACAGCAATAATTCAAACAAACTTGTTTCAATTGCACAAAGTAAGTCTGGTAAAGAAGCTTATCGAATTAACTGCGAAGAAGACATTGATTTAAATTGGTTAAAAGGTAAGCAATGCATTGGTATTACAGCTGGCGCTTCTACGCCTACTTATTTAATCAACAGGGTGATTCAATTTGTTGAACAATTGGATTTAAATGACCCTACTACCTTTAAGCTAGTTGATTCTTTTGATCTAAATAAAGTCATATAAAAAATAGGCATATGCCTATTTTTTTATACCACCAAAGCTTGAAAATGGAAATATTTTAAAGAAAACACGACCAATAACTTCTTTAGAAAAAGATAATTTACCAAAAACTCGAGAATCTTTACTATTGTTACGATTATCACCCATAACAAATATCTCATCTTTTTGCATCGTTAAGTCAATTGATTGACAAGGTTTAGCCATTGTTACCGTTAAAAATGACTCTTCTTGTAACTGATTATTAATGTAAACATGACATACCTCATCAATTACCAAATGATCGCCAGGAATGGCAATAATTCGCTTTACTATGTTGGTTGGATGCTTATCGGTGTCAATTGCAACAACATCCCCTCGACTTGGACCTCTCCATTTATAGGTTAACTTTTCCATCAATACCATATCTTTATCTTGCAACGTATTGATCATTGACTCACCATTGACACGACCTGTACCAATAAATTGTATGAGAACAAGTGTGATTGTAAGTCCAATAACAATTGCTTCTAAATTCTCATAAATACCTGGATGTTTTTTTCGTTGCGTTTTATACGCTTGGATAGGATTCATCTTAACGACCTACCGTAATTTTATAATGACATGTAAAACACTCATTAGGCAGTAATGTCATCATTCCAGGTAAATCTTTTAACTCTTTAATACCTGGTGTTAGATCTCCATGACTAAACCAAGGTTCGATTGCAAGTAAATGGTTCCAATTATTTGATGCCCATATTGCTAAATAAGGAAAGCCAGGAAACTCAACAGTGATGCGATTCGTATCTTTGGTATTAACAATCGTCAATGCCTTAGAACGAAGCTTTTCGAAGATGATGGCATCATTGCTAAATGTCGGTTGTTTTAGTTCAACAATACGATGATCTTTTAATGAAAAGCCATCAGGTGTCAATAGAAACGAACTGTTGCTTTCTTCTTGTTCAAATTCAACATAATAATCTTCAATATGTTCTCCTGGATTTAAAGGAATCTTAAACGCAGGATGCCCACCTACCGTAAATATCATGTTTTCATTCCCAGTATTTTTCACTTCATAAGTCGTGATTAGCGTATCTTGATCAAGCTCATACGTCACATAAAATGAAAATAAGAAAGGATACTTTTGAAGCGTTTCTTCATTTGCATTAAAAACCAAAACACAACGATTTCTAGACAATGATTCAACCTCAAACAAATAATGTCTTGCTAGACCATGACCTGTTAACTCATAGCGATTCCCTTCATGGATATAGGTATGTTGTTCAAGTTTACCGACAATTGGAAACAGAGGGATGGCACAGTTCTTCCAAGCAATTGGATCACTGTTCCAAAGATAATCACGATTTTTGACTTTATCTATTAAAGTCTTTTTTTCGCCACCAAAAGGAGAAATGTCGACTCTTAATGTATCACTCTCAATACTAATCATGTTGCTCCTCCTTGATTGAAGCTATGATTTTCTCGATTTTTTGCCCATTTTCAATCGCTTCATCAATTTCAAAAATAAGTTCAGGGACACGACGAATGGTAAGGATTTTTGACAAAGCCGTACGAATAAAACCCTTTGCTTGTGTTAATGCGCGCAGCCCTGCATCATTTCTATTTTTACTACCTAAGAAGGTCACATAAATGGTTGCGACACTTTTGTCTTTACTCAGTTCAACATCTGTAATGGTCACAAACCCAATTTTTGGATCCTTTAAATCCGTATGAACGATTGTTGCGACTTCTCTTTGAATAATTTCTTCAAGTCGTTCTTTTTTTGCCAATGTTAGTCACCTCTCTCGACTTCTTCCATAACATATCCTTCAATTATGTCATTTTCTCTTAAGTCATTGAAATTTTCAATCATAATACCACAATCATAACCTTGCGCAACTTCTTTTGTATCATTTTGGAAACGTTTAAGTGACGCTAATTTACCTTCATAAATGACAACACCATCACGAATAATACGAACACCACAATCTCGCTTGATCACTCCATCCACAACCATACACCCTGCAATGGTGCCAAGTTTAGACACTTTAAATAATTGACGAACTTCAGCTTGTCCAGTCACACTCTCTTCAAAAATAGCACTCAACATACCCTTCATGGCTTGTTCAAGTTCTTCAACCATTTTATAAATAACATTGTGTAAACGGATTTCAACACCTTCTTCTTCCGCCTTATGTCTCACATTAGCAGCAGGACGGACATTGAAACCATAAATAATGGCTTTAGATGCACTTGCAAGTAAAACATCTGATTCGGTAATAGCACCTGCTGTTGAACGTACAACATTGACACGAACATTTTCAATTGCGAGTTTTTCAAGCGTTGATTTAACTGCCTCAGCTGTTCCTTGAACATCTGCTTTAATGATCAAATTAACATCAATCATGTCGCCCTCTTGGATTTGTGCATACAAATCATCTAAAGACATCGCAGATGAATCACGTCGATCTAAGTGTTTTTTTATGGTGTGACGTTGATTCGCAATTTGACGTGCTTGTTTTTCAGAATCAAATGCCATAAAATGATCACCAGCTTCTGGTACATCATTTAAACCTGTAATTTCTACTGGTGTTGATGGACCTGCTGAGGTCATACTTTGTCCTAAATCATCACACATTTGGCGCACTTTCCCAAAAGTTGCTCCAACTACTACTGGATCTCCAACACGAAGTGTTCCATTAGATACTAGCAACGTAGCAACTGGACCACGCCCTTTATCTAGTTTTGCTTCAACAACAGTTCCAAGGGCATAGCGATTTGGATTCGCTTTTAACTCTGCAAACTCAGCAACCACAAGCAATGTTTCAAGCAATGCTTCAATACCTGTTCCAACTTTAGCAGAAACTGGCATGAAAATAGTACTTCCACCCCATTCTTCAGGCATTAAACCAAGCTCTGACATTTCAGACATAATACGATCAAGGTTTGCACCTTCTTTATCTATTTTGTTAATTGCAACAACAATTGGAACTTGCGCTGACAAAGCATGATCAATGGCTTCTTTTGTTTGAGGCATCACGCCATCATCTGCAGCAACAACAATGATAACGATATCTGTTACTTGAGCACCACGAGCACGCATCGCTGTAAAAGCCTCATGCCCTGGTGTATCTAAAAAGGTGATTTTTTTACCATGAATGGTTGTTTGATAAGCACCAATATGTTGTGTAATACCACCAAACTCTCCTTCAACCACACGTGCTTTACGAATGGTATCAAGTAATGTCGTTTTACCGTGGTCAACATGCCCCATGATGGTAACAACAGGTGCACGTTCAACTAAATCACTTGGATCATCAACAATTTCAATGTTTTCAAAATGTACTTCATCAACGATTTGTGCTTTTATGGCTTCTTTGTTATACTCTAAAGCAATTTCTTCAATTAATGCATCATCTAATGATGAATTGATGGTAACCATCTTTCCTTGTAAAAACAAGTACTTTATCAAAGCAGCCGTTGGTTGACCCAATTTCTCAGCTAACTCTTTTACCGTCATCCCTTCATTGTATTCCAAAATAGAAGAGTCAACGACTTTTTCCTCCACTTTGTTTGGTATATTCGACATTAATTGTTGTTTATTCTTTTTATTTTTCTTAGCCATAAAATACAACTCCTTTCTTAATACGATTTCATCCGTTTGGCAAACCCTTGGTCAACAACGCCAACCACAACTCGGTTTGTCATACCTACTGCCTGAGATAATTCTTCAATTGACATTGTCTCATCAACATCAACTCCATAAAATAAGCACTTATCGCGATACTTCTTTTTTGTACCTTCACTTGCATCAGTTGCAAGAAAAAGCAACGAAACATGCCCTTGACGCACTTCTTCAAGTACCAATGAGCCAAATACAAGTTTGTTCGCTCTTTTTGCAAGTCCTAACATATTTAATACCAATTGTTTACGATTCATGAACTAACTCCAATAAAGTTTCAAATACTTCATCTGGTACTTCAACTTCAAGATGACGATTTAATTGTTTAGTTTGACGCGCTTTTTCAATTACTTGGCGATCTTTTTTCAAGTAAGCGCCACGACCATTGAGTCTTCCTGATGTATCCACTAAAACAGCGCCTTCAGGTGTACGAACAACACGAATCAATTCCTTTTTAGGTAGTTGTTCACCAGAAATAACACATTTTCTGAGTGGAATCTTCTTGGTTTTCATGAATTAGTCTTCGTAATATTGATCATACTCATCATAATCAATATCATCTTCATCATCGTCATCTTCTACTTCTTCAAGTTCCATTGCTGCAAGTTCTTCTTCTGTATAAATAGGTAATAATGGTTCAACTTTTACTTCTTTAACTTCAACTACTTTTTCTTCGTTTAACAACTCTTCCATTGTTGGTAAAACTTCCTCTTCTTCAACAACTTCTTCAATGATTACAGGTTCTTGTTCAATGACTTCTTCAACAAAGATATCTTCATATGATGGTTCAATTGTTGGTTCAAATGATGGTTTACCAACATTTGCAATATACTCAAATCCTTGTGCTGCAGCATCACTTTCAGATTTGATATCAATTTTCCAACCAGTCAAACGAACAGCAAGACGTGCATTTTGACCGCGTTTACCTATCGCAAGCGACAATTGATTGTCAGGAACAACAACAACTGCATTTGTGCTACCATCAGCTGCAACCATAACTGATGTTACTTTAGATGGGCTTAATGCATTAGAAATATAAACAACTGGGTCACTTGAGTACTCAATAATATCAATTTTTTCATTATTTAGTTGTTCCACAACTTTTTGAACACGACCACCTTTTGGACCAATACAAGCACCAATCGCATCAATCTCTAAGTCATGTGCAACAACTGACATCTTAGTACGATCACCAGCTTCACGAACAATTGATTTAATCTCTACTGTGCCTTCAAAAATCTCAGGTACTTCGAGTTCAAACAAACGCTTAACAAGCTGTGGTGTCGCTCTTGAAACAACAACTTGTGCACCTTTTGATGTTTTATCTACTTCTAAAACATAAACACGTATGTGCTCATTCTCTCTTAGATGTTCTCCTGGAATTTGTTCTTGCATTGGAAGTAATGCACCTGTTTTACCTAAATTGATAATTGCGAACTTACTTTCAACACGATCTACAATGCCTGTAATGATATCATCTTTTTTATCAGCGAACGCTTCAAAAACAATTTGCTTTTCAGCTTCACGAATTTTTTGGCGTAAGATTTGCTTGGCTTGGACAGCTGCTAAACGCCCGAAATCATCTGTTTGTACTTCAATTTCAATTTTTTCACCTAGTATTGCATCTGGTCTAAATTCAACTGCTTCATCAAGTGCAATTTCAAGTTCATCATCAAGAACTTCTTCGACAATGTCTTTGATGTGAAATAAACGAATATTCCCTGTGGTAGAATCAACAAATGCACGCACTTGAATTTCTGCTTGAATATCTGATGGAAAATTCTTTCGATATGCTTTTTCTAAAGCCTCAACAAGCGACTCAATGACGATTTCTTTACTAATCCCTCGATCACTTTCTAAGGCTTCAATTGCTTTTACTATTTCTTTTGTTTTCATGGTATCCCCCTACATTTTAATTGCAAGTCGAGCTGACTTAACATCATCAAACATGACAGTGATTTTCTTTTTAACGCCTTTAACAAAATACTCTAAAAGAAGTTGATCTTCTTCAAAAGACTTTAATGTGCCGATAATCTCTAACAACTCGCCATTTGCTTCGCAAACAACGCAAACATAATCACCGACTGCACCTAAGATTTGTTCCTTTGTAAATAAAGGACGTTCTAATCCAGGACTTGATACTTCTACATAATCAACATCTTCAATTGATGCTTGTTCATCTAATAATGTATTGATCATTTCTGATAATGTGACACATGTATCCATGTCAAGACCACCCTCTTGATCAATGTAAATACGTAAAAACAATTCATTTGCCTCTTTTTCAAAAACAACATCATAAATGAAACAATGATGCTCTAATACAACTGGCTCAATAAGCGCTTTAATTTGTTCAATTGAATCCATAATGCCTCCTTAATAAATAGTAAAGAGTGGGATTTCCCACTCCTTTGCTTATATATCCATTATAACACATCACTCAAATTATTCAAGTATCATGGTTAAAAAACTTTAAATTTAGATTAAATCATCGTCTAAAATAGAGATAATTGATTTTGTTCTTGCAATGCATTGGTCACTTTCATCAAATCAAGTTTCTTTAGAGTAGTTTGATTGATTTGTGTACGCTTCATTAAATCTTCTTTTGAAATAAAAGCACCATCTTTTCTCGCTTCTACAATAGATAATGCAACGTTTTCACCAAGACCATCGAGTGAGGTGAATGGTGGGTATATTGCCTGTGCATCATGTTTTGATAAACTAAAGCGACTCGCATCAGACTCAATCAAATCAATATTTGCAAAATAATAACCACGTTCAAACATTTCAAGTGCCATTTCAAATACAGCAATTAACTCTTTTTCTTTAGACGTTACTTCAAGTCGTTTCATCATACGATCTTGAATATCCAACATTTTTTCACTGACTGCATCTTTTCCTTCAATCATGGTTTCGATGTCATAAGTAGAACATCGCGTCGTAAAATAAGTTGCATAGTATTCTCTTGGATAATATAGTTTAAACCAAGCAACACGCACTGCCATTAAAACATATGCAACTGCATGCGCTTTAGGGAACATGTATTGGATTTTCAAACATGAATCAATATACCAATCTGGCACATTGGCTTCACGCATTTGATCCATCCATTCTTCCTTCAATCCTTTTCCCTTACGAACAGACTCCATAATATCAAAAGCCAGCTTTGGCTTCATACCCTTGTGAATCAAATAAACCATGATATCATCACGACACCCGATGACTTCTTTTAACGTTCTTTGTCCACTTCTAATCAAATCCTGTGCATTCCCTGCCCAAACACCTGTACCATGAGACAATCCAGACAAGATGACCAATTCATTAAATGTAGAAGGTTGCGTTTCATCTAGTGTTGCTCTTGCAATGGCAGTTCCAAATTCTGGTATGCCCATAGCACCACTTTTAGATAAATAATCAAGATTTGCATTCAGTACTTTATTTGAATTAAACAAAGACATCACTTTAGCATCGTTTGTTGGGATTGTTTTTGGGTCAACACCTGTTAAATCTTGTAGCATACGAATCGCAGTTGGATCAACATGTCCCAAAATATCCAACTTAAGGATATTATCGTGAATCGCGTGAAAATCAAAATGTGTTGTCTTCCATTCCGAATTAACATCATCAGCTGGAAACTGTATTGGCGTAAAGTCATAAACATCCATATCATTTGGTATAACAATAATCCCCCCTGGATGTTGGCCTGATGTTCTTTTGACGCCTTCACAACCAGAAGCAAGTCGAGTTAACTCTGCATTGCGAATCGAATCTTGTTTGCCGATTGACTCTGCATACCCCTTAGCATAACCGAATGCTGTTTTTTCTGCGACTGTACTGATTGTACCAGCCCTAAATACTTTATCCTCACCAAATAACACTTTGGTGTATTGATGTGCTCTACTTTGATACTCACCTGAGAAGTTTAAATCGATATCGGGCACTTTATCTCCTTCAAACCCAAGGAACGTTTCAAATGGGATATCCTGCCCATCACCATGCATTTTAGTTTGACACTTTGGACAATTTGCATCTGGTAAATCATAACCACTAGCGACTCGTCCATCATCAAAAAACTCTGAGTGTTGACATTTTGGACAAACATAATGCGGCTTTAGTGGATTAACTTCAGTAATCTCTGATAAAGTTGCAACCAATGATGATCCAACCGATCCTCTTGAACCAACCAAATAGCCATCTTCTAATGATTTTTTAACGAGTTGATGACTGATGTAATAGATAACGCCAAACCCATGTTTGATGATACTATCAAGTTCACGTTCAAGTCGTTCTTTAACATATTCAGGTATAGGGTCACCATAAATCTTTTTCGCATTGTCATAGCACATTTTTGTCAGTTTTTCATCTGCTCCATCAATTTTTGGTGTATATAAATCTTTTTTTAGTGGTGTCACAGGTTCAATCATATCACATATTAAATTAGAGTTAGTCACCACAAGTTCGTACGTTTTTTGGTCATCTAAATAATCAAAACATGTTAACATTTCAGATGTTGAACGAAAATGTTGGTTAGGATTTTCTTTAATACGTCCTTTTCGATCAAATAATGGATGGATGGCTCCACCAATCCCTGGTGAAACAATATAGACATCTCTAAATACTTTATCTTTAGGATCAAGATAATGAACATCACCTGATGCAACAACCATTACACCTTGTTGATCACAAGCATGGATTAAACGTTTCATGACTTCAATAAGATGTTCCTTAGAACTTACTTTTTGTAAATCAACTAGAAATAAATATTGTTCAAGTGGTTGTATTTCAACAAAATCATAAAACGATATTGCTTTAGCTAAATCTTCATCTGATTTATTCAATGCTGCTTCAAACACATCACTATTCAGGCATCCAGCACTGATTAATAAATCTTCTCTTAATTCAACTAAAAGAGACTTCGGTATTTTTGGTTGTTGATAAAAATAATCTGTATTGGAATAAGAAACAAGCTTAAACAAATCTTTTAGCCCTTTTTGATTTTTAGCAATGACGTTAACATGACTACTAAAAATCTTACCATAACTTGGTTTTTGAAATAAATCATTCAACATTGAAGTATGTGTTACTTTTCGTTCATTTAATTCATGTAGCATATTCATAAAAACACTTTGTAAAACTTCTGCATCATAATCAGCACGATGCGCAATATAATCATCATAAGCTATCTTATAGTGACGACAAATGGTACCCAAACGATGATAACGAAGTTCAAGATGTAAAACATGTGATAAAGGCAATGTATCTATGAGTGGATTGTTACACGTTTGTTGAAACACCTTTTGATAAGCAGCATTCAAAAAACCCAAATCAAAAAACCCATTATGCGCGACTAAAACACAATCTTCTAAGAAATCTCTAATCTCAATCATCGCTTCCTCAAGTGATAAACCACCTTGGACCATGTCTTCAGTAATACCCGTGAGTTGTGTTGTAAAACGACTTAAAGGACGACTTGGTTTAATAAACAACTGTTTACGGTCAACAATGCTACCACCTTTTATTTTAACAGCACCAAATTCAATGATGTCATCATAAAAACAAGACAACCCTGTTGTTTCAAAGTCAAATACAACATAATTTGCAGATTGAAGGTCAATATCTAAATCACCTTTATAGATTCGTTGATTGGTATCAATCATATTCATTTCTACACCATAGATGATTTTTTCTAAACCATGTTTTTTCGCTGCATACTGAGCATCAGGAAAAGATTGAACACCGCAATGGTCTGTTACTGCAATTGCTTTGTGTCCCCACTCAGCTGCTTTAGCGACATATTGCTCAATCGTACTTACACCATCCATTGTTGACATTTTAGTATGAACATGAAGTTCAACACGTTTTTCTGACGCTGTGTCTAGTCTTGGCTTAAGTTTAGAATCGATGACCTCAATGTTTTGAATCATTAACACTTGTTCTCTTGCAAATGTATCAAAACGCACTTCCCCATAAGCTTTAATCCATTTTGTGGTACCATTTAGTTCATCTAAACGCTCATCACCTTTTTCTAAGAAACGTTTAGCCATCATTGAATCCCCAAAATCAGTTAAATAGAAAGTTTGTATCACCTTACCACTCTTTGTTTCCATACGGTCTTCTTTAAAAACAAAGGCCTCAACAACAACATTTCTCATGTCATACTGAATATCACCTAAAGCATAAAACGTCGCATTGGCCAAACCTCTTTTAAAAGTTGGTTTTGGCTTTTCTTGATAACTTGGCTCCGGTCGTTTGCTCACTTGAATGGCTGGATCATCTTGTAATTGTTGAAGCACTTCCTCATATTCTTTCGACTCAACAATCTTTAGATGAATCGGCATATCCAATCCATAACTTGACCACTGTTGCTCAATAACTGGTAATTGTGTTTTTAAAAAATCATGATGAATATCATTAATAAGATTTAATACAAGACCATCAGAATAAGTAAAACTTACTGTTTTAAGCATAGGTAAGACATCAGATAAATCTTCAACCAATAATGAAGCATAATCAAGTACAACGCCTTCATAAGAAGATGGATCTAATACAGATAAACTAAAATCTGCTTGATAGATAAAATGCTCATGTAAATGAGTCTTGAATAATAAGTAGATGTTTACAGGCAAAGCTTTGTCAATTGACAATTGAAAGAAAAAAGCATTCGACTCTTTTTTTATGACAACTGATTCAATCACAAGTGAATGTAGTTGCGTTTCTGTTTCAAGTTGAATGGCTTTTAATAAATTAATCGTATTCATGTCTCACCTAACCAAAAAAGCCTGAAATCAAACGTCCAATGTCGTTCCAAGTAGAAACCAGAAGCAATAATAAAATCAATGCTATACCCGCATACATCAAACCAGATTCTAGTTTTTTACTGATTGGTTTTTTGGTGATGCCTGAAATCACTTCAAGTACGATACGCCCACCATCTAAAATAGGGATTGGTAACAAATTGAAAATCCCAATATTAACACTTAACAACGCCGTTAAAAACATCAGCGTTATAATGCCTTGAGAAGCGGCTTGATTTACAACTTGGTAAATACCAATAGGACCAGATAAATTACTTGATGTCTGAGCCGGACTCGTAATGAGCTTTGATAATGTTTGAACAATTAATTGACTGAATTCTACAAACTTCATATTCGCATATTTAACATTACCACCAAATGTTTCGTTAAATGGCATCGCAGAAATTCCATATAAATAACGAGACTCATTGCCTTCAGTCACTAGTTTTGGTGTGATTGTTTTAGAAAGCATACTACCATCTCTTTCAATTTTAAACGTTACAGGTGAACCATCACTTGGAAGCGCCGTTGCTACTTCAGCATAGTTTTTAACATCAATTGTTTTACCATTTATGTCAAGACCAATAATACGATCTTGGTCTTGTAAATAGGCAGATGCTGCAGAATCCTTAACAACCTGTATCTTATTGGTATTTGGATTTGGAATCGGTGAAAGTACACTTACACTAAAGAGTAAAACCCAAGCCAATATAAGATTAAAGGTAGCCCCTGCAGCCATGATAATTACACGTTTATAAACGGCAATGCCTTTGATGGTTCTTTCTTTTGGAATATCTTTAAAGGCTTCATCGTCTTCGTTTTCTCCTGCCATCGCAACAAAGCCACCTACGGGGAAAGCACGAATGGCATACTTAGTTTCCTTTCCTTGCTTAGAAATAAGTGTTGGACCCATACCAATGGCAAATTCACCACAATAAACACCAAATAGTTTTGCAAAGATGAAATGACCAAACTCATGAACTAAAACTATTACACCTAAAACCAATACAAATGAAATAGCACCGATAATCGTACTCATTTTTTACCTCCTTTTGATGACACAAATGCACGAGCAAATTGATCACATTCAATAATTTCATCAAGTGTTTGACACTCTATCATTGGACGGTTGTCAAGCGCTTGTTGCACCAAAGTCTCGATATCTAAAAAAACAATCTCTCCGTTTAAAAACATTGCCACTGCTTGTTCATTAGCCCCATTCAAAACAACAGGTGCACTACCCTTTGCTTTTCCTGCTTCATAAGCCATTCTAAGCGCTGGATAACGATCATAATCAATTGGTCTAAATGTCATATGCATCGCCTGTGTAAAATCAAGTGAGGAAGACTTAGCAATCGTTAAACGATCTGGATAACTCAATGCATAAGAAATAGCCACACGCATATTTGGTGTACCGAGTTGTGCAATGATACTTGTATCTTGAAACTCAACCATTGAATGAACCACACTTTGTTCATGGATTACAACATCAATATCATCAAATGACACATCAAATAAATGATGCGCCTCAATCACTTCAAATCCTTTATTAAACATGGTTGCACTATCAATCGTAATTTTATTTCCCATTGACCAATTAGGATGATTTAAGGCTTGCTGAACTGTCACATGTTTTAATTGTTCACACGATAAATCTCTAAAGCTACCACCACTAGCTGTGATGATTAAACGCTTAAGCGCTTTTTTATTTTCTCCTTGTAGGGCTTGAAAAATAGCAGAGTGTTCACTATCAATAGGAATTAAATCAATACCATTTTCCTTAGCAAGTCGCTTGATTAAATCACCTGCAACAACCAAAGTTTCTTTATTTGCAAGGGCAATGTGATGTTGACATTCTATGGCTTTAATGGTTGGTTTCAAACCTGCAAAACCAACAAGTGCATTCACAACAATATCACATTCAAGTTGAACAAGCTGAAGTAACCCTTCATCCCCATAAAAAAATATGCGATCTGGGTATTGCTTTGTTAAAGCCTCTACTACATGTTGATCCATCACACAAATATATTTTGTCTTTGTTTTTTTCAAAACATCATTTAAAAAAGCAAGATTTCTACCAACACTTAGCCCCACCAAATCGAACGCTTCAGGATGGTCCAGAATAACATCAATGGTTTGACTTCCAATTGACCCAGACGCACCAAGTAACACAATCTTTTTCATAACATCACTCCTAGTAAATAAGGCATCAAAATCATCATCACAACCAGGTTTAGCATCAAACTATCAACACGATCAATAATACCACCATGTCCAGGTAATAAGTTACTAAAATCCTTAATGCGATAATGACGTTTTATACTACTGAAAGCTAAATCACCAAATTGACCTGCGATTGATAAAATAAGACTCAATGCCATCATCTCTACAATACCATACCCCTTCGTAGATAAGAGTAACACAAGAAAGCCAAGTAGTGATCCCATAATCGTCCCACCTATTGCTCCCTCTATTGTTTTTTTAGGGGATATGCGCTCATTTAATTTATGCTTGCCAAAAAAGTAACCAGAAAAGTAAGCAAATGTATCTGTACCATAAGAGACAAGTGCTACAAATCCTACCAGTGCTAATCCATCAACCAACGACCTCATTTTCATCACTTGATAAAATGCACTTAAAATAATGATGTATAGATACAAAATCATCGTTAAATCTTCTAAATCAAAGCGATAGTCAACGATATTGACAACAATCAAAAATAGCATCAACAAAATAATACTTGTAAATAAATTCATTACATTGAAGTAGAGGAAAACAAGCAAGATTGGGGGTATTAAAACCATGACCCATCTTAAATAACGAGGCCATCTAAATTGAAACAACAACACAATCTCATGACCAATTAATCCACTAACTGCAAGTAAAAATAAATTAAAATAAACACCACCAATAAGCAACATTGGAATAGCGATTAAAAGTAAAACAATTCCCGTTACGATTCTAGTCCTCATCTTTTACCCCTCCATAACGTCTTTGTCGCCTATTGAAATCATCTAAAGCCACATGCAGTGCCTCAACATTGAAATCGGGCCACTTAATATCAGTAAAATAAAATTCAGCATATGCAGATTGCCACAATAAAAAATTAGATAAACGTAGTTCACCACTCGTTCTAACTAAATATTCAAGCGGTGGTAATGTGTTTGTCATTAAGTATTTTTCAAACACTGAAGCATCCATTTCATTGATACTAAGCTTGCCATCAATAACATCCTGAGCCACCTGCTTTGTTGCATGAACAATTTCATCTTGACCCCCGTAGTTAACCGCAAAACATAAAATCATCCCTGTGTTATGCGCTGTTTGATTCATGGCTTCTACAATGACTTTTTGCGTTGCTTTTGGTAATGCATTTAAATGCCCAATCATTTTAATTTGGATGTTGTTTTCAATTAATTCTTTGATATATAAACTAAAAAACACTTTAGGTAATTTAAAGATATATTGAACTTCAGTACTTGGTCTTGACCAATTCTCTGTTGAAAAAGCATACACAGTCATGGCTTTAATCCCTAAACGATTACACTCAATAGCCAAGTCCCTGATGTTTTTAACACCTTGCTTATGACCAAAGGTTCTTGGTTGATTTCTTTCTTTTGCCCAACGACCATTACCATCCATAATAAAGGCAATATGTTTTGGAACATGAATCTGTTTATTTTCTTTCATAGCAACCTCCAAACTCTTTTTTTATTATACCACACGGACTTACTTTCCTCAATACAATGCCCAACTACGAATAAAAAAAGACACTTAAAAAAGTGTAAGTTACCCTACACTGTCAAAATATCTTTTTCTTTTTCTTTAAATAACTCATCTACTTTTTTAACAAACTTATCTGTTAACTTTTGAACTTCATCTTGAAGTCCTTTTGCAACATCTTCAGGTTCATCACTTTTCTTAATTGCCTCATTTGCATCACGACGAATGTTTCGTAAAGCAACACGTGCTTCTTCAGCCATTTTACTCGCTGTTTTAACATACTCTTTACGACGATCTTCAGTTAATGGTGGAATGTTTAAACGAATAATTTGACCATCATTTTGTGGTGTAATCCCAATATCTGACGCAGCGATACCTTTTTCGATGTCTTTAATCGTAGATGGATCAAATGGTTTGATCACAAGTGTACGCCCTTCTTGAACTGAAACTGTTGCCATTTGATTGATTGGTGTCGGTGAACCATAATACATGGCATGAACACGATCCAAAAGTGCAGGTGTCGCACGACCAGTACGAATTGATGCATATTCCCTTTCTAAAGCACTGATGGCTTTATCCATTTTACTTGATGCTTGTTCTAAAATTTCGCTCATTTTTTTTCTTCCTTTCTTATTACTGTACCAACATTTTGACCCAAAACTGCTTTTAATATATTGTCTTGTTCAACCATATTGAACACAAGTAAATCAATATCATTTTCCATACACAAAGTTGTTGCAGTATAGTCCATGATCTGTAGTTGTTTCTTTAACACTTCCATATAAGTTAATTCATCATATTTAATGGCTTCTTTAACTTTATTTGGATCAGCAGAATAAACACCATCAACACCATTTTTAGCCATTAAGATGACATCAACATTCATCTCTACAGCACGCAGTGCAGCTGTTGTATCAGTTGTAAAGAATGGACTTCCAGTACCACCTGCAAATATAACAACTCTACCTTTTTCTAAATGTCTAAGTGCACGACGGCGAATATAAGGCTCAGCTACTTCTTTCATTGTAATAGCTGATTGTACACGAGTCGCAATACCAATATTTTCAAGAACATTTTGAATTGCCAAAGCATTCATAATGGTTGCAATCATACCCATATAATCAGCACTCGCTCTTTCCATGCCCATGTCTACACCTGTTTTACCACGCCAAATGTTACCACCACCGACAACAATGGCAATTTCCACACCTAAATCATAGATTGATTTTATGTCTAATGCTACGCCCTTCATTGTCTCAACATCAATACCAAAACCGTCTTTGCCAGCAAGCGCCTCACCACTTAACTTGAGTAAAACACGGCGATATTTGACTTCACTTGTCTTTATCTTTTCCGCAAGACCACCTAGCATATATCCACCTCTTTCAATTTAAGATTATAGCACAAAAAGACTTTACTTAAAACCCTAATTAGAAAAAAAGGTCAACTATTGACCTTTCACTTGATTCATAACTTCTTCAACAAAATTGTCGACTTTCTTTTCAATACCTTCACCAACTGCAAAACGAACAACATTAACAATTGAACCACCATTATTTTGAACGTATTTACCAACAGTAACACTTTCATCTTTAACAAATGGTTGATCAACCAAACAAATGTCTTTCAATTGTTTTGCAAGACGTCCCTCAGCAATTTTTTCTACCATTGCTTCAGGTTTACCTTCATCAATTGTTTGTTGCACAATCAATGCTTTTTCTTTAGCAATAAAATCTTGATCAATTTGATCACGAGAAATAAATTGAGGATTCAAAGCAGCGACTTGCATAGAAACATCGCGAGCAACTGTCTCATTAGCACCTTCAAGTAATGAAAGCACACTTACTTTACCACCCATATGGATGTATGGACCAAATACTTGTGTATCTGTTTTTGTAATAACTTCAAAACGACGTAAATCTATTTTTTCACCAATAACAGCTGTTGCTTCAGCAATCACGATGTTTAATTCTTTACCATTCAAAGTCATTGAAAGCGCCTCTTCAACTGAAGCAGGTTTATTAGTAAGTAAAAACTCAGCAATTGTTTGAACAAGTTGTTTAAATTGATCATTTTGAGCAACAAAATCAGTTTCAGAGTTAATCTCAACAATCACTGCATCATTACCACTAGCATAAACAGTTGTTAAACCTTCAGCAGCAATACGTCCAGCTTTTTTAACTGCTTTAGCAATACCTTTTTCACGCAACCATTCAATTGCAGCATCAATATTGCCTTCAGTTGCTTCTAAAGCATTTTTACAATCCATCATACCTGCAGAAGTACGATCTCTTAATTCTTTAATTAGTTTCGTATCAATAGCCATAATGAATCTCCTTTCTATGAACGTTCAGAACGTTCTTGACGTGGTTGACGTTCGTAACGAGGACGTTCAGGACGATCCCCTTCTTTACGTTCTTCACGAACTGGATCTAAGATTGATGGTTCATCATCTTTTAAATGTGCAACAACAAGGTTACCACCTTTTGCTTCAACAATCGCATCAGCCATAGCTGAAATAATCAATTTCACTGAACGAATTGCATCATCGTTTGCAGGAATAACATAATCAACTTCATCTGGATCACAGTTTGTATCAACAATTCCAAAAATAGGAATATTAAGTTTTCTAGCTTCTTTAACTGCATTGTGTTCAACTTTAGGATCAACCACAAAGATTGCATCTGGAACACGTCTCATTTCTTTAATACCACCTAAGAATTTTTCTAATCTTGCTTTTTCTTTTTTAATCAAGATTACTTCTTTTTTAGGTAATTGTTCAAAAACACCTTCTTCTTCCATTGCTTCGATGTCTTTTAAACGTTTGATTCTTTTTTGGATGGTTTTGAAGTTAGTCATTGTACCACCAAGCCAACGATGATTCACATAGAATGAACCTGAACGAAGTGCTTCATCACAAACAGCATCTTGTGCTTGTTTTTTTGTTCCAATAAAAAGAACTTTTCCACCTTTTTCAGCAATTTCTTTAAGTGCTTTGTAAGCCTCATCTACTTTTTTAGATGTTTTTTGTAAATCGATAATATAGATATCATTACGAGCTGTAAAGATATATTTTTTCATTTTTGGATTCCATCTTTTTGTTTGATGACCAAAATGAACGCCTGCTTCTAATAAACGCTTCATTGAAATAACTGCCATAGTTAAATCCTCCTTTGTTTTTTTCCTCCACTACTTCGAGCAACACTCACCCATTGGGCACAAGAATGTTGAATCCATAGTGTGTGTATTTTTACCACCAAACAATTGTAACACATTAGCAACTGAAATTCAACCTACTTATCATGTTTATCTTCATTTTCTTGTGCTTGTCTAGGATGATACGTTTCATAGATTGACTTGAGCCGTTCTTTGGTAATGTGTGTGTACACTTGCGTACTCACAACATGTTCATGCCCTAATAATGCTTGAACAGACCGAATACTCGCATCCCCTTCAAGTAAATGTGATGCAAAACTATGACGTAGCATGTGGGGGTGTAAATGTTGATGAACACCTGAAACTTGTCCAAGCTTCTTCACAATCGTTTGAACGCCTCTAGTGGTGATTCTTTTACCTAAATGATTGACAAATAAAGCTTCTTCACTTGTTGTTACAAGGGTCGCTCTCGCTTTTTCTAAATAAAGATCAACTGCTTCAAGTGCAACTTCATGAATTGGGACAAAACGATCTTTATCCCCTTTACCATGAACAAGCAGCAACCCTTGATTTCTTATCACATGATTCAAATTAAGTTGAACAAGTTCGCTAACACGAAGACCACAACCATAAAGTATCTCCATGATGGCCATATTTCTTAATCCTAATGGTGTTGTTGTATCAATTGCTTGAAACAAACGTTCAATGTCTGCATAATACAAAAAATCAGGTGGTGCTTGTTTCACTTTCATTTGGTCCACTTGCATCCAAGGGTTATCATCAACAAGCCCCTGTTTCATCAAATACTTATAACATTGTCTTAAAATAGATAAATGATGTGCCATGGTTCTTGGTTGACACCCATGTTGATTTAAATAAACAAGATATCCCCTAACATCTTTGTATTCAAGACTTTCAATTGCAATAGCTTCCATTTTTGTATAATCAACAAACTGATTCAATGTCCTTTGATAGCTATCAATGGTATGTTTAGAATAACGCTTTTCATACTTAAGATAATGGATATATGTTTCAATCATGCCACTGTTCTTTTAACGTTTCAAGCGCTCGCGCTGCAATCATCGCCTTTTTTTCTTTCTTTTTAACACGACCCTCAAGCGGTGCAACAATACCAAAGTTTGCATTCATTGGTTGAAAATGATCATTTGGTGTCGTGATATAATGTGCCATGGATCCAATCACTGTTTTATCATCAAACACCATTAAAGGATTGTCTTGCAACAATCTAACAGCATTGATTCCAGCTACCAAACCACTTGCAGCTGATTCAACATACCCTTCAACACCAGTCATTTGACCTGCTAAAAAGATACGAGGATTCTTTTTTAATTGATACGTTGGTAATAAATGTTGTGGTGCATTGATAAATGTGTTACGATGCATCACACCATAACGCACGATACTTGCTTGTTCTAACCCTGGAATCATTTGAATAATCCTTTTTTGTTCAGGCCATGTGAGTCTTGTTTGAAACCCAACTAAATTATACAAAGATGCCACAGCATTATCTTGTCTTAGTTGTACAACAGCATATGGTCTTGTCCCATCTGGCATTTCTAACCCAACTGGTTTCATCGCACCAAACAATAATGTTTGTGGTCCTCTTCTTGCAACTTCTTCAAAAGGCATACATCCTTCAAAAAAAACAAGTCGATCAATGTCATTAATGGGTACTTTTTTTGAAGCCATGACTTCATCATAAAACGCTTCAAATACCTCTTTAGTCATTGGACAATTAATATAATCAGCTGTTCCTTTATCGTATCTTGATTTAACATAAGCTTTACTCATATCAATGCTATCTTTTTCAATAATTGGTGCAGCAGCATCATAAAAATGAAAATAATCTTCACCTAAATAATCCTTTAAATAATCACTTAAACCATCACTTGTTAATGGTCCTGTTGCAACAATCACCACATCATCTTTAAACACATCAAGTGATGTAATTTCTTGTGACTCAAACGTAATCATTGGATGTTCTTTCAATGTCTTTGTTACATACTCGGAAAACAAATGTCGATCTACTGCAAGACTGCCCCCTGCTGGAACAGAAGTTGCCCTAGCTGCTTTAATGATCAAACTATCCAAATAAGCCATCTCTGCTTTTAAAACACCCACTGCATTAGCAAGTCCATCCGCTCTTAAAGAATTACTACAAACAAGTTCAGCAAAGCCATCAATTTGATGAGCACTTGATTTTTTATGTGGCTTCATATCATATAAAATAACCGGTATGTTTCTTTTGGCAACTTGATAAGCAGCTTCACTCCCAGCAAGACCTGCACCAATTATGTGTACTTTCATCTTTCAACCTTCTTTCATTTATTATTTTAACACATCACTCCCTAGATAAAAAGAGTTCATGCTTCTTGTTTTTTAAGATTTATTGTAGATATTTAGTGCTACTTTTGGTATGATAAATGCAAAGGAGGCAGATGATGGTTGAATGGATTCCTATTATTATTGGGATTGGGATTGTTTTTTGTATCATTGGTTTTTTTGTTAAAAAAGCCATTAAAGTTCTATTGATTATTTGGTTGATTTTTATTGCATTAACATTTATCGATGAAATTTTTGGTTTAACAACTGTTTCAATTATTCAACAATGGTTTCAACAACTCTTTAATACCTACGTTAAATAAGTATGTTTTCATACTTTTTTTTAATTAAAAAAAGATTGATTTGCATCAATCTATAAACTCATTGGTTTTAACTTCCAAATGTCGGTTGCATAATCATGGATGGTACGATCACTTGAGAAGTATCCACTTTTTGCAATGTTAACTAAACACATTTCTAACCATTTATTACGATCTTGATAAAGTTTATTTAACTTTGCTTGTGTTTCTTTATAAGCATTAAAATCTTCAATAATTAAGTAATGATCATTATGGTCAAATAAATCATTAAAGATTGGTTTGAAATCCAAATATGTAACACTTGGATCATATAAATGAATGTTGTGAAGGAATTCAAATACTTGAGCTAAATCTTGGTTTTCAAGCATCTTAGATTCAGCGTTGTATGAACCACCTTTTTGCATATCAAACACATCATTTTTAGTGAGTCCAAAGATAAAGATGTTATCATCTTTCACCAAATCATAGATTTCAACATTAGCACCATCCATTGTACCAATCGTTAAAGCACCATTCATCATAAACTTCATGTTGCCAGTACCACTTGCTTCATATCCAGCAGTAGAGATTTGTTCTGATACATCAGCTGCAGGCATCAACATTTCTGCATAACTTACATTGTAGTTTTCAACCATCACAACTTTAAGATGATTATTCACTGTTTCATCTTGATTGATGATGCCTGAAAGTGTGTTGATTAAACGAATAACGTTTTTTGCAAATACATAACTTGGCGCTGCTTTTGCACCAAAGAAGAATGTTTGTGGATAAAATGATGCTCTAAAGTTTTCATCTTGTTTCAATCTTTGATATAAATAAATAATATGAAGGACATTTAATAATTGTCTCTTGTATGCATGTAGTCGTTTAACTTGAATATCAAAGATACTGTTGACATTGATATCAATACCCATATGGTCTTTGATATAGGTTGCTAGTTGTTGTTTTTTGATTGATTTAATTGAATCAAATTGTTTTAATAATTTCTTATCTTGAGTATGATCCATTAACTTCAAAAAACCATCCACTGGACTTGTTTTAAATGTATCCCCAATTGTTTGTTCCAGTAATGCTGTTAATTCAGGGTTACAGTTTTGAAGCCAACGGCGTTGTGTAATACCATTTGTTTTATTGTTGAACTTACCTGGATAAAGTGCATGCCAGTCAGCCATTTCTTTCTCAATCAAGATTTGGGTATGAAGTGCAGCGACACCATTTACACTGAAACTTCCAACAATAGATAAATTAGCCATATGTACTTTATTACCATGAATAATTGATAACTTATAAATCAATTCATTATCATATTGTTTTGATCTTAATTGATTGATGAACTGACGATTAATTTCTTCAATGATCATATACACTCTTGGCATAAGTGTTTGCATCATGGTTTGATCCCACTTTTCCAATGCTTCAGCTAGAATGGTATGGTTTGTATACGCAATGGACTTAGATGTGATTGCCCAAGCATCATCCCAACTGTAATCATGATCATCAATAAGAATACGCATTAATTCTGGGATTAATAGTGCCGGATGGGTATCATTGATTTGAATCACGTTAAATGTTGCAAAATCATCCATCGTTTGATGTGTTGCTAAATGTTTTTTGATGATATTTTGAAGACCTGCACTGACAAAAAAGTATTGTTGTTTAATGCGCAGTTCAACGCCTTTAACAGTTGAATCATCTGGATACAAGCAACTTGTAATGTCCATTAATTCTTTTTCATAGTTAACAAATTCTTTTTGAGTCACAGCGTCTTCAATTGGCAATACGTCATACATTCTAAGTGTATTGCATACTTGTGTATTGGCACCAACAATTGGCATATCATAAGGCATAGCTTTTATTTTTAAATCATCAACTGTTCTAAAATAGGTTTTTCCTTCTTTTTGATAAGCTTCAACACGGCCATAAAAAGATATGGTACAAGCATCTTCAATCATGCGTTGTTCCCACATATTACCTTCTTGAAGCCACATATCTGGTAATTCAACTTGTTGATTGTCAACAAATTTTTGTTTGAAAAAGCCATTTCGATAACGAATGGTTATACCATTACCTCGATACTTTGTTGATGCAAGTGAATCAAGGAAACACGCTGCTAAGCGTCCTAATCCACCATTACCAAGTCCTGCATCTGATTCTTGGTCTTCAATCATATTAATGTCTACATGGTAATGCTTTAATGCTTTGGTAAAGTCTTCGTATAAACCAAGATTCATTAAATTGTTGGTAAGTAAACGACCCATTAAAAATTCCATTGAGAAATAATACAATTGTTTTTCTTTGTTTTGTTCAACATAGTCATTTGTTTCTTGAACACGTTTGTAAGCTAGTTGATTCACAATCGATGCAACAACATTGTATTGTTGTTTTGCATTAAGACGATCAAAATGTTGATGAAACATGCTAACAGCGATGTCATCAAATTGTTTAATTAATGTCATATGTTTCTTCCTCTCTTTAATGCTTCATGTTTATTATACATGATTTTATTTTTATTTCGACATGGAAACCATTCCAAGGTATCAAATCATTCAAAAAAACGAGATAAATAAACAAATAAAACCCCTATGATACACGCATCATTTTTGTTATAATAAAGCAAAGGAAGTGAAAATGTGGCGAGTATTAAAGATGTAGCTAAACATGCTAATGTTGGCATTGCAACTGTCAGTCGTGTCATCAATGACTCAGGCTTTGTTTCTAAAGAAACAAGGGAGCTTGTTCTTGCTTCAATTAAAGAACTGGGCTATGTACCAAACGAAGTTGCACGTAATTTTAAACGTAAACAAACCAATCTAATTGGTCTTATTGTTCCAACCATTAAACAGGGTTTCACTGCTGAGCTTACATATCATTTAGAGCAGTCTTTGTATAATCTAGGCTACCACACCATGCTTTGTACATCCAATCATAATGGTGCAAAAGAAATTGAATACTTAGAAAAACTCAAGTCACATCAAGTTGCTGGTACCATCATCACTGCACCTTTTTTAAGTGAAGATGAGAGTTTAAGTTTTGGTGATTTACCAATGGTTTCAGTTGATCGTGATGTCAATCAAAGTATGCCATGTATCCATGTTGACCACTACCTTGCAACAACAGAATTGATGCAACACCTCATCTCATTTAACAAGCAACATTATGCCTACATCGGCTTTGGGGCCGATGCCCTTAGTTTGACCCATAAGCGTAAAGATGCGTTCATAGATTTTTGTCATGAACACCATTTAAAGCATCAATTGATTGAGATGTATTATGAGGAACCAACACGTGCTTATATTGAACGTGTTTACGATCTTACCCGTGATGTCGATGCCCTCTTCTTTAGTTGTGATTATCATGCACATCTTTATATCACACATGCACTTTATCATGGTCGTGTATTTGGTAAGGATTATAGTATCGTTGCCTTTGATGGTTTGAGTGCTAATCAGCACTATCCATATGACCTCACTTGTATTGTTCAACCACTTGATGCCATGTCTCAAGTGGTTGTGCATGCTTTGATGAAGCGGATCAATGAAAGTGATGTTGATCGTGATGTTGTTGTTGCACATTATCTTAATATAGGCAATACATGTTAAAAAGGTGACGAGCACCTTTTTTTTACATCATAACATCTTGATAGTTGATTTGTGTGACTTGGTGGTTAATTAAAACTTGGCGTCCCTCTTGTCCATTAAACAATCGTTCTATCTCTTTAATGGCTTCATAAGAAATCTGATAAAAATCTTGTTTTACTGTTAAGATATGTGGTGCAACATAGCCCATCAAATTAATGCCATCAAAGCCACTAATTGGTTTGTTTTTTTGATGCAAATTTAGGGCTTTAAGGGCTCCGATTGCCATCAAATCGCTGGCACATATATATGCATCAAAATGAGGATGTGCTAACACAAAGTCAAAAGCTTCTTTTTCTGAGAAGTTTGCGTAATGATAGGTCAACTTAAGTTTGTTTTCATGTTCGAGTTGCTCGATGGCAGATCGTCTTAGGTCGGTAACAAAACCATTTTCATTACCAGCTAGGTACAAGATGTTTTGACAGTCTTTTGTGAGTGTTCTTTTAGCAACTTCATATTGGCCTAAAACATGATCAATCATAACAGAAGTTGTGCCTTTATTCACTATTGGTGCATCAACAATGACACAGTAGAAAGCTTGTGTTTCAATGATGTTAAGGTAAATATGGTTGTACTTAGTCATCCCATAAAATACGATGCCTGTAATACTTTGTGACTTAAAATAATTAATGAGTTCAACTTGTGTCATCTTATCAATCATGTTTGAAAAAACAATCATGACTTCTAAATTCGCTTCTTTTGCACGTTTAAATGCACCAAACAAATATTTCATGTTTAATTCATCGATTGCTTGCATGTTGTTGTTTACATTGATGATCAGGGCAATTTTATCAAATGATTTTTTTGATAAACTAGATGCAATATTATTTGGAATATAGTCTAATTGACGAATGGCTTCTAACACTCTAAGACGTGTGTCTTGACTAATAGAAGGATATTTATGGATTACTTTAGACACCGTTGCGGGTGATACATTGGCTAGTTTGGCAACATCTTTAATGGAAGGCATTCGTTCACACTCCTATCTATGGTTTAAAAACAATGACTTGATATGGTTCAAGTGCATCTGTTGAAGTATCTAAGTTTGAAAAATACACGTGTTTTTTATGTTTATAATGTTGCTTTCTATTTGAAAAATTAGCGACAATGACTACGTTTTCACGTTTAAGTTCTAAAATATGTGACAAAACATGGGCAGTGATGGCTTCATTTAGAATCATCTCATGTTCTTTTTTAAAGGCAATGATTTTTTTGGTATATTGATGGAGACTAAAATCACTTTGAAGGTCAGTTTCGAGATTGACTTCATGGTGATTACTAGCTAAATCAATCCAAGGTTTTGTTTGTGAAAATCCTCCATAGATGGTATTGTCCCAAGCAAATGGTACCCGCGCATTGTCTCTTGAAATGCGTTTTATTTGAGTCATGGCTTGTTGCATTGATGTTTCTTTTGATAAAACAGGTAATGCATTTAGTGTTTCAACATCTCTATATTGAGTGATGTCATCAAAGTAAGCATTGGTCATGCCAATTTCATCGCCTTGGAATAGATAAAAGTTTCCTCTTAACAAACCAAATACAGTCATTAATAAGCTTGCTGATGCCTTGCGATGTCGATCATCATCTAACCATAATGAAACAAGGCGCGGCAAATCATGGTTATCCATGACATTGGCTGGTATTAAGTCTTGTTCATTTTGCCATTTTTCAATGATTTTAGCTAATTCATTGAGGTTGAGTGGTTGTTGATACCATTTGCCTTTGTTTGTACTAGTCACCATCACGTCTTCAAAATGAAAAGCTTGTGTTAATCCATCTTGTTGACACATGGCTTTCATTTGTTCAACAGATGCAAACCAACATTCACCGACAGTTAATAGTTGATTGGTAAAGGTATTATGATTGAGTTCTTTTAAATAGTCGAGGTACTTAGGTCCATTGGCATTTATCCCGTGATCTAAGTCTTTGGAAATATGATTGATGACATCAAGTCGAAATCCTTGTACACCCATTTTAATGTATCGATTAATCATCTCATATAAAGCAGCTCTAACATTGGGGTTATCCCAATTAAGATCAGCCTGTGTTTTATCAAAGAAACAAAAATAATAACCATCAAATGCTTCTTCATACTGCCAAGCCATGCCTCCAAAAATGGAATCAATTGGTACAGGATCTTTTTTTATGTAATAAAATGCTTGGTAGTAAGGATCACCACTGAGTGCTTTTTTAAACCATTCATGGTGAGTAGATGTATGATTCAAAACTAAATCCATCATAATCTTGATCCCTCTTTTGTTAGCTTCATTGATGAGTTGTTGATAATCTTCCATTGTACCAAACATGGGATCGATAGAATCATAATCACTAATGTCATAACCATTATCATTTTGTGGTGATTGATTGATTGGACTTAACCATAAATAATCAATACCAAGGTCTTGTAAATAGTCGAGTTTACTGATGATGCCTTGTAAATCTCCGATGCCATCATGATTTGAGTCACAAAAGCTTTTAGGATATATTTGATAGATGACTTGATTGTTCATTGCTTTTTTGTCCTTTCAAAAGTATTTAAAACACGAAGTACTTCACCAACACTCCAAGCTTGTGCAAAACAACCACGCGACATTGTTTGATTATAACCATCATAAATTTCTGCAATCTGACCAATACATCCTTCATACATGGCATCTTGAAAATAACTTAATTGTTGTTTTAAACGAATCATACGCTGTGGATTATCTTGATTGTAACGCAAAACGCCTAACATGTAAACACCTATAAGAAATGGCCAAACAGTGCCTTGATGATAAGCAAAGTCTCTTGCTTGAACTGGTCCTGTGTGGACTGGTTTAAATGCTGGATCTGTCATGCTTAAACTGCGTAAACCCATTGGTGTGACTAGATGTTGTTCGATTATTGCTATGAGTTTTTGTGCTTGTTGCTTGGTTAACAGTTCAAAAGGTAAACCAAGTGCATAGGCTTGATTTGGTCTTATTTGCTTATTTAGACCATTTGTTTCAATAACATCTGCTAAATAGCCTTCATCAAGTACATACGTTTGAAAAGAAAGATAGACACGTTCAATGAGATGTTGATACGGATTGTGGATGTCCATTTTCTTTAAAAAAGTATCGTATATGCATAATACATTATACCAAAGAGCATTGATTTCAACCGGTGCACCATGTCTT
>CAZWEF010000008.1:0-37587 GCA_964632125.1 uncultured Erysipelotrichales bacterium | reverse complement strand
ATGGCGGTCCAGACGGGACTTGAACCCGCGATCTTCGCTGTGACAGAGCGACATGTTAACCGCTACACTACTGGACCGTGCTAGTTCATTATAACAAACTCTTTTATAAAGCGCAAGATGTAAAATATATTTTTTTAATAAAAAGAAAGTTCATGCAACAAAATGAAAATTTCTCTTGAATATAATGAGAAGCATGATATAATAATACATGCACAAGTCCTCGTAGCTCAGCTGGATAGAGCATACGCCTTCTAAGCGTACGGTCAGGGGTTCGAATCCCTTCGAGGACGCCATATATGCAATTAACACGTCATTGACGTGTTTTTTTAAATAGTGGTAAGAAATATTCGCTCCAAAAAGATTTGCTTTTACTTGTTTTAGCTGTGCTTGGGAACTGGGAGCACTGTTGTTTCAATCTGATCTTCGTGAATTTCGATGATCATATAGGTTTTAGACATTGAGGAGCGTGGGAAAGATGTTGAGCCAGGATTGAGTACATAGACCCCCATGATGTATTCATGAAATGGTATATGCGTATGACCATAACAAATAATGTTGCAGTCGTTTCTTCTTGCGATAGCCGCTAGTTTTTCTGGTACAATATAATAGCCAAGTTGATCACCATGTATCATCATCAATTGAAAATAGTCGTTGAGTTTTATGATTTTTTGTTTTGGGAAAGGGAAAAAATCATTATTACCTTTAATACTTGTAAAAGGCATCAATGCAGTATCTGTCATTTGACTATCACCACAGTGTAAATAGAAATCAGCATCTTGGTGCTTGTTTAAGATATCGTTTAGAACAGATGTTTGAAAATGGTTGTCACTTACTAATACAATTTTCATATAATCACCGCCTTCTTTAATTACAATTATAGTGTATGCTACATGCAATTTCAAATGATTTCATTTATAATCATGTTAGGAGGGATTAACATGTTAAAAGTAAATGATGTAGCACCAGATTTAACGATGGTAGCAGATGATGGGAAAAGTTATCGCATTTCAGATTTTAAAGGTAAAAAGGTTATTTTATACTTTTATCCAAAAGATAACACGCCAGGGTGTACAAGCCAAGCTTGTTCATTAAATGAACATCTAGTGGAAATTGAATCCAAAGACACGGTTGTGATTGGTGTAAGTAAGGATTCAATTAAATCGCATTTGAAGTTTAGAGAAAAATTTGGACTTAATTTTATTCTTGTCAGTGATGAAGATACGACTATTGCTAATGCATATGGTGTTTGGCAGGAAAAGATGAATTATGGAAAGAAATATATGGGTGTTGTTCGAACGACATTTATTATCAATGAATCAGGGATTATTACACATGTGCTTGATAAGGTGAAAGTGAAGACACATGGTGAAGATGTTCTTGCTTTAATTTAGGATGCATATGTCATGCATCTTTTATTTATATGTATTATAATTAAACTATGTTAGGAGGGAACATATGAAAGAATTTACTTTACCAGTACTTGATTACAAGTATGATGCTTTAGAACCTATGATTGACGCCATGACAATGGAGATCCATCATTCTCGTCATCACCAAGCTTATACCAATAACTTCAATGTTGCACTTAAGGATGTTGCAGGAATTGAAGATTTAAGCGCAGAAGAAATCGTTGCAAGAATAAAAGAATTAATTCCTGAAGAAAAAAGACAAGCTGTAATGAATCATGGTGGTGGTTATGTTAACCATGCATTATTCTTTGATGTGATTGGACCAAATGGTGGTGGCTTACCGACAGGTGCGTTACTTGATCAAATTAATCAAGATTTTGGTTCATTTGAAGCGTTTAAAACATTATTTGTTCAAGCAGCAACTGCACAGTTTGGCTCAGGATGGGCTTGGTTGGTGGTTGTAAACGGTCATTTAGAAGTGAGAAAAAGTGCTAATCAAGATTCACCATTAGTGGATGGCGTTACACCGATTTTGGGTATAGATGTTTGGGAACATGCTTACTATTTGAAATATCAAAATAAGCGTCCTGAATATATTGAAAACTTCTTTAATGTGATTCGTTGGGATCGCGTAGCAACTCGCTTTGAACAAGTAAAATAGACCAATTGGTCTATTTTTTCTTTTTAATTGTTTGGTAAAAAATTGACATATCTTTCGCTTTGTAGTATAATCATTGTGTACAAAAAGCACCAAATGGTGCTATTTATTATGAAGGTGAGGTGATCTTATGATTGCCAAAGATGCGTACCAACAATGCATAAAAGCTTATGAATCTGGTGCATATGACAAGGTTGTTGACAGCGCTAAATCACTTTTGCTTGAACCATCAACATATTATGATGTGTGTTTACTTTTGGTAAAATCATATGTTCAGCTAGGAATGTTTAAAGAAGCAAGCGAACTAATAGATGAGGAACTAAAGATGCCTTACATGCCAAATGAATTTGAACAAGCAATCAAAAAGGAGAAGGCGATGATGATAGAAGAAGAGAAACAAGCACAACCACTTACGATAAGGGTACATTCGATTGAAGAGTTAGAAGTTTATTTGGATGGGTCTATTGATCAACAAGAATACGTTTTAGATTATTTTTCGAAAATTCGTTTAGAGCCATATTTAGATTTAATCTATGATTATCTATTGAGTGATTACGGTGATTTGTCGTTAAAAACGAAGTTGCTTTATGTTCTAGCTTATGAACAAAAGGGTATTGTAGAAGTTAAAAAGTGGGGTCAATTTTATGATGTGGATTTGAATGCACTGAAGCCACTTACATCTCTGCCTGTTTATGAGCAAACGGTTGTTTATCTTGAGAAATATTTGGATACGCAACCTAGTTTATTGGCTTTAACTAAGGATTATTTGATGATATCAATGGAGTATATGTTCCCTAAAGTGGTGGATGATCCACATTTATATGCTGTGAGCTTGATTGTAAAGTTGATGCAAATGCAAAATAGTAAAGATGAGTCGTTTATTTGGTCGATTCGTTCAAATTATGAAGTAGATGCGATTAAAAAAATGATTAAGCAAATCATCTAGTGAATGAATTGAAATTAAAACAAATATCATATATAATGATATAGAATGAACGGAGGATATTTTATGAAAACTAATTATCAATTAAAAGAAAACAGCCAAGGTGAATTGGTTGTGGTTGTAGAAGGTCAAGTTTGGGAAGATGCACAGAAAAAAGCATTTGATCAATTGGCAGCTAATGTTGAAGTGGATGGATTTAGAAAAGGTAGTGTTCCTGCTAAAATTGCTAAATCAAAAGTTAACCCATCTACAGTATTGATGGATGCAGTTGATTTAGTTGCACAAGATGCATTGATTAAAGGTATTGAAGAACACCAATTAGAGCTTGTTGCACGTCCAGAACTTAATGTTAGTGAACTTGATGAAAAGCATGTTGCACTTTCATTTGTTGTAACAGTTAAGCCTGAAGTTACTTTAGGTGAATATAAAGGGCTTGAGATTGCACGTGAAGCAATTGAAGTTCGTGATGATGAAGTTGAAGCTGAAATTGCTAAAACACAAGAAAAACTATCACAATTAACACTTAAAGAAGAAGGAACGCTTGAAAATGGTGAAACTGCTGTGATTGATTTTGAAGGTTTCTTAGAAGGAGAAGCATTTGAAGGTGGGAAAGGTGAAAACTTTCCGCTTGTTATTGGATCAAATCAATTTATTCCTGGATTTGAAGAACAATTAATTGGTATGACTGTTGGAGAAGAAAGAGAAATCACTGTTACATTCCCTGAAAGCTATCCAGCTGAAAATTTGGCAAATAAAGAAACAGTTTTCAAAGTTAAATTACATGAAATCAAAGTGAAAGAATTGCCAACAGTAGACGATGAGCTTGCTAAAGAAGCAAATATTGATGGTGTTGAAACTTTGGCACAATTACGTGCGCATTTGTTAAATCAAATCACTGAAAGTAAAGAGTTACAAGCTAAAGAAGCTTTCTTGGATGCACTTTATACTAAAGTTGTTGATGGTGCAACAGTTGACATTCCGACTGCTATGGTGGACCAAGAGGTTGACAATATTTTTAGAGATTTGGAGCAACGTTTATCACAACAAGGCTTGAATATGGAAAGCTATTTAATGTTCATGCAAAAAACAGAAGCTGAAGTAAAAGAAGAAATGCGCGATGAAGCATTGCGTCGTTCAAAATTCAAGTTGGTTGTTGAAAAGATTGCAATGGTTGAAGCAATTGAAGTATCGCAAGGGGAAATTGATCAAGAAATTGAGCAAATTGCGACTGCATATCAAATGGAAGTAGATGTTATTAAATCAATGTTGGGAGATCAAACAGGCATTATTAGTGAATTAAAAGCTAGAAAAGCTTTGCAATTGATTGAAGACAGTGCAAAATAGGGCGCTACGCGTCTTTTTTTGAATAGGAGGTTAAATGAATGGAAACAAATAAAAGAGTACCGATTGTGATTACAAGAGGTGTTGTTGTATTCCCTAAAAGTGAATTATTGCTTGATGTTGGTCGTGTTGCGAGTAAGAATGCAGTTGACACATCAATCGCTGATTTTAATTCACAAGTGTTGGTGGTGTCTCAAAAAGACCCATCTAATGATGAAGTGAGCATAAATGACTTGTTTATGGTTGGAACACTTACACGTATTAAATCAAAGCAAGTACGCAGTGATCAAGCATACAAAGTCTTATTTCAAGGACAAACACGTGTTCAAGTGACGCATGTAGAGGTTGAAGATGGTACTTATTATGCTGTTGTTGATGAACTTGAAACTGTGAATGGTGATGCAACACAAGAAATGGTCTTGGTTAGAAAACTAGCTAAGAGTTTAGAGGATTTAACACCTCAATTACCTGGTATGCCAAAAGATTTGTTGGCAAACTTATCCAATGGGTTAACAGCAAGTGAGCTATCAGATACAATATCTGCCTATTTCCCTGCACCTTTTGTTGTGAAACAAGAATTGCTAGAAATGGTTAGTGTTAATGAGCGAATTGAACGTTTATTGGTCGAAATTGAAAAAGAAAAATCAGCAGCTCAGTTTGAGGATTTAATTAATTCTAAAGTTCGACAAAAAATAGATGAGAATCAAAAAGAATATTATTTGAGAGAAAAAATGCGTGCCATTAAAGAAGAATTGGGTGATGTTGCGCCAAAAGACGAAGACATGGATGATTTACGTGTTTTGGTTGAAAATAACCCATATCCTGAACATGTTAAGGCAAAAGCATTGGAAGAGATAAAACGTTATGAAATGATGCCAGGAGCATCAAGTGAGTCGAGTGTGATTCGAACATATCTTGATTGGCTATTAAAAACGCCTTGGTATCAACAAACTGAAGATCAAAAAGACTTGAGTGTTGTTGAAGCGACACTTGAAGCTGATCATTTCGGCCTTGAAAAAATAAAGGAACGTATTTTAGAGTATCTTGCAGTTAAACAAATGACACAGTCACTTAAAGCGCCAATTCTATGTTTGGTTGGTCCTCCTGGTGTTGGGAAAACGTCATTGGCGAAGTCTGTCTCAAGAGCGCTTGACCGTCAATTTGTTAAAATATCACTTGGTGGTGTTAAGGATGAATCAGAGATTAGAGGTCATCGCCGTACGTATTTAGGATCAATGCCAGGTCGAATCATTCAAGGCATGAAAAAAGCTGGTGTCATTAATCCGGTATTTTTACTTGATGAAATCGATAAAATGGCAAGTGATTATAAAGGTGACCCTGCAAGTGCCATGTTAGAAGTGTTAGATCCAGAACAAAATAAAATGTTTAGTGACCATTACATTGAAGAGAATTATGATCTTTCTAATGTTTTGTTTATAGCAACTGCAAACTACTTAGAGAATGTTCCAGCTGCGTTACGAGATCGTTTAGAAATCATTGAGGTTTCTTCATACACTGAACAAGAAAAAATGGAAATTGCTAAACGTCATCTTATTCCAAAACAATTATTACAACACGGACTAACACCTGAACAGTTTAAATTGTATGATGCTGAGATTTTATCAATTATCCAATACTATACACGCGAAGCAGGGGTTAGACAATTAGAACGCATTATTGGCCGTCTATGCCGTAAAAGTGTTGTGTTAATTTTGAAAGGTGAAGTAGATTCAGTTGTTATTTCGCAAGAAACACTTGTTGACTTTTTAGGTAAACATATATTTGAACATGGATTACAAGAAGTGAAACCAGAGGTTGGACTTGTTACAGGTCTTGCTTATACACAATACGGTGGGGATATACTCCCAATAGAAGTGAATCGTTTTAAAGGAAAAGGGAAAGTAACCATCACAGGTCAACTTGGAGATGTTATGCAAGAATCAGCATCTATTGCGTTCGACTATGTACGCGCAAATGCTGAAAAATATCAAATCGATGATGAGGATTTTACAAAATACGATGTTCATATTCACGTCCCAGAAGGTGCAGTGCCAAAAGATGGACCAAGTGCTGGCGTTACATTAGCAACAGCAATTGTTTCATTATTTACAAACAAAGCAGTGAGAAGTGACTTAGGTATGACTGGTGAAATTACCTTACGTGGTAAAGTGTTGCCAATTGGTGGTTTGAAAGAAAAATCGATTTCTGCACATCGCTCTGGTCTTAAAACCATTATTATTCCAAAAGGGAATGAAAAAGACATCGATGATATTCCTGAACAAGTAAGAAATGAACTTCAAATTATTTTAGCTGATCAAATTGATCAAGTGTTTGAAAATGCCATCATCTCATGATCAAGATAGTTCACTCGAAATACATCATTAGTGCTGTTTCTCAGGAGCAATGGCCAACTTATGAATTGCCAGAGTTTTGTTTAGCTGGTCGTAGCAATGTTGGTAAATCAAGTTTTATTAATTGTGTGTTGAATCGTAAAGCACTCGCTAAAACATCTTCGACACCAGGTAAAACGCGTACTTTGAACTTTTATCAAGTTGATGATTTGTTTTATTTTGTTGATGTTCCAGGCTATGGTTATGCAAAGATTAGACAGGAAATGTATATTGATTTTGGACGAATGATTGAAAGTTATTTAAACCATCGTCCTCAATTAAAGAAAATGTTTTTTTTGGTAGATGCTCGACATAAGCCAACAAAAGACGACTGTATGATGTATGATTATTTGAAGCAAACCAACATTGACACGGTCATCATTGCAACCAAAGTTGATAAACTTAAAAAGAATGATTGGATTAAACAAAAGAAATTAATTCAAGAAACGTTAAAGATGGGTTCTGATGATACATTTATTTTCTTTTCTAGTCTGACACGTTATGGATTAGATGCAGTTCATGATGTTATTGAAACTAATTTATGACTTAACAAAAAGCTTAATGCTTCTTGTTAAGTTCTTTTTTTTAACTAAGAATAATGGTATAATAGAATTGGTGATAGGATGATTACGATAATTGTGGCCCATGATAAGCATCACTTAATTGGTTCTAGTGCTGGTTATAAAGGTATGCCATGGCATAACAAAGAAGAGTTGTCATTTTTTAAACAAGTGACTCAAAACCACGCTGTTGTTATGGGACGTAAAACGTTTGAAAAGATTGGGAAACCACTTGTAAACCGATGTAATTATGTTTTAACAAAATCAAAGGAACACTTTAATGGGGTTACGACAATTCAAAGTCCGTATGAATTATTGCCATTATTTAAGGATACTAAAGAAACGTTGTTTGTAATTGGTGGAAAGTCTGTTTATGAACTTTTTTTTCCTTTTTGCCAAAGTATAGTGATATCATTAGTGCATGGAGAATATGAAGGAGATGTCTATTTTCATTATGAACTTGATGATTTTGAATTAATTGAAACGACGGCGTACCACACATTTACTGTTTATAGATATAGAAGGAGAGAGACATGAAATTAGTCATTAAGCTTGTGTTGAAGCTGTGTTATTTAGTACCTGGTATGATGTTGACACTGAGACGCTTCAATAAGAACAAAGAGAAATATCCGTTTTTAGAGCGTTCCAATTATGTTCGCAAAAAACTGCGGTTAATTATGAAAAAAGCAAAAGTCCATATTGAAGTTGAAGGTATGGACCAACTTCCTAAAGAAGCCTTTGTTGCTTATGGTAATCATCAAAGTAATTTCGATCCATTAATTTTAATTATGTTACTTGATCGACCAACTTCCATTGTAGCAAAGAAGGAATTGGAAAATGTGCCTCTTGTTGGTCCTGCAATAAAGTCGATTGATGGTTTATTTATGGACCGTGATGATCTTAAACAATCTATTACGGTCATCAAAGAAGTGACTCGAAGAGTGAAAGAAGAAGATTTGTCATATGCAATTTTTCCAGAAGGAACACGGTCATTGTCTCATGATATGTTACCATTTAAGCCAGGTGCATTTAAGGCTGCAATGAAGGCGAAGTCACCTATTGTACCAATGTGCATTAACAATGCTTTTTCCATTATGGAAATACCTGAAAAGAACCCCTTTGTTCAAGTGAAGATTCTTGAACCCATCAATTATGATGAATATAAAGATTTAACATCTGTAGAGATTTCTCACATAGTTCAAGGGCGTATTCAATTAGAAATTGAGAAAATGAATGGGAAAAGTTGACGAATTGTAAACAAATAGTGACAATTTATTAGCTATATATTATAATGTTCTTTATAGGAGGTGCATTATAATGGAATCATTTTGTCATATTTTGAAGGAAGAAAGGTTAAGAAAAGGGCTAACACAAGCGCAATTAGGGAATGAATTGGGATTATCCAATACAGCCATTTCCTCTTATGAAAGTGGACGTAAAATACCGTCAATTGTAACAATTATTCATCTAGCGAATTATTTTAATCTATCAATGGATTATTTGCTTGGCGTTTGTGATTTTAATTTCTACGGTATTCAAAAGGAAGAAGTAGAATTAGCAAGATTTTTGATGAATCATCCAAATATATTAAGTGCGGTTATACCGTTTAAACATAATAGTAGTGTTAAGAAAAACTAAAATGAGGTGAAGGCAATGAATGTTGTTGATTTAATTGAATTAAAAAAACAAGGGAAAGAACATAGTCAAGAGGAAATAGCTTTTTTGGTTAATGGGTTTACTCAAGGCATAATCCCAGATTATCAAATGAGTGCATGGCTTATGAGTGTTTGTTTAAAAGGCATGACAATGGCTGAAACTGTTGCGTTAACATCCGCAATGATTGCGACAGGAAAAACAATTGATTTAAGTTCGATTCCAGGAATTTGTTGTGATAAACATTCTACTGGTGGTGTAGGTGATAAAACGACGCTAATTTTAGCGCCATTGATGGCAGCTTGCGGTTTGTATATAGCAAAGATGTCTGGAAGAGGTTTAGGCCACACAGGTGGAACACTAGATAAATTAGAATCTATTCCTGGGTTTCATATTGAATTAAGTATGGAAGATTTTTTAAATCAAGTTAAATCAATTCATTTATCCGTTATAGGTCAAAGTGATGAACTTGTTTTGGCTGATAAAAAAATGTATGCGCTAAGAGATGTAACAGGTACAGTGGATTCAATTCCATTAATTTCAGCTTCTATTATGTCAAAGAAATTAGCATCTGGTACAAAGGTCATTGTGCTTGATGTTAAGTACGGTAAAGGTGCTTTTATGAAGACGCTGGATTCTGCGAAAGAACTCGGTCATTGGATGGAACAAATTGGGGAAGCACATGGCGTAAAAGTAGAAGCCATTATTTCACCAATGGATCAACCTTTAGGGTTTGCAATTGGGAATCAACTAGAAGTTATGGAAGCCATTCAAACACTTCAAAATAATGGACCAAAAGACTTGCTTGAAACGTGTTTAGAATTGGGGACCTCACTAATTATCAACAGTGGTTATTTGTCTACGAAAGAGGAAGCTAGACATTTGATGATGTCTAAAATAGAAGATGGTAGTGCTTATGCTAGTTTTGAGCAGTTTGTTAAAGCTCAAGGTGGAAGTTTGGATAACATTCACACATTAGATATCCCTTGTATTGCATACAAAGCGACACAAGATGGTGTTTTAGAAACAATTGACGCTATTTCAATTGGAAAAGCAGCCATGTTACTTGGTGCAGGTCGTCAAACTAAAGCGGATGCCATTGATTATCAAGCAGGTATTGTCCTCAAGAAAAAGGAAAAAGAACTAGTAAAAAAAGGAGATGTTCTTGCATATCTTTATAGTCATAAAGATGTTAATGATGCAATCAAACTTTTAGATCAAGGCATCATTATAAAGGGGTAAGAGCATGAAAGAAAAAGTTATACTTAGTCTTGTTGAGTATGGTTTAACAAATGGTTTGATTGAAAAAACAGATGTTCCTTATGTCATTAATAGAATGTTGCACATCCTTGAATTAGAATCTATCGATGTTAATCAAACATATGATGTTAAGTTGCTTGATGATATCTTTGATGATTTGTGGTCAGTTATGCCAGATATGATGGGGTATCAAAAAGATGCAATACGCTGTCATTTAATGGATGTCCTTACGCATAAGCCAAGTACCATAAATAAGATGTTTAATCAAATGGTTCAAGAGGATAAAATAAATGCCACGAATTGGTTCTATGATTATTGTAAAAAAATTGATTATGTTAAAAGTACTAAAGCAAATGTTTTGTGGTCATATGATGGTGATTATGGATCTTTGCAACTTACAATTAATCTTGCAAAACCAGAAAAAGACCCGCGAGAAATCGCATTACTTTTAAAACAAGGTAAAAGCAATGAGTATCCAAGTTGTATGCTTTGTAAAGAAAACATTGGCTATTATGGCATGATATCAAAGCCGGCAAGGAGCAATCTTAGGGTTTTACCAATTACATTGAACCAAGAACCATGGATGATGCAATATTCTCCATACGCTTATTACAATGAACATTTAATTGTGTTTAAACAACAACATGAGCCAATGCTAGTCAATAAAGATACTTTTATTCGCTTACTGGATTTTGTTGATTACTTACCTCATTACTTTATTGGATCAAACGCAGGTTTGCCAATTGTGGGGGGGTCAATTCTCAATCATGATCATTTCCAAGGTGGTCGTCATGTTTTTCCATTGATGGAGGCAAGTTCTTTTTATGAAGAAGAAAAGGATGGGTTTAGTATATCGTGTTTGAATTGGTATATGGCAACAGTTCAAATAAAAACAAAGTCAAAAGAAAAAGCAATTGCTTTTATGCAACACTTCTATGAAAAATGGCTTTGTTATGAAAATAAAGAACTTGAGATTATACCCAATACTGGCAACATACCACATCAAGCTATCACACCGATTGTTAAGAAAGTAGATGATGTTTACGAGGTATATTTGGTGCCAAGAAATAATCGAACAAATGATATGTATCCAGACGGCATTTTTCATCCGCATCCCAATGTTCATCACATCAAAAAAGAGAATATAGGTTTGATTGAAGTACTTGGATGTGCGATTCTTCCTGGTCGCTTGAAGACAGAGTTAAGTATGATTCACGAGGTTTTAAAAGGTCAAGATGTTAAAGATGATTCAATTGATAAACATAGAGAGTGGATAAAAACATTTGATCAAGATGTAGTACAAAGTCTAACAGATGAAACTAGACAAACATTTTTATTAACTGAAGTCGCTAAACGTTTCGAGCTCGTTTTACGAGATGCAAGCGTATTTAAAGATGATACTAAAGGTAGAGATGCTTTAGTTTGTTTTGTTAAAGACGTCGTTAATTCATTTGAACATGAGAGAAAAGCCTAGGCTTTTCTTTTAAATTAATGACAAAAGCATGATTTAATGGTACAATAAACGAGTATATAATTGAGGTGAACATCATGTATCAAGTAAGTTTGGCACAGTTTGAGGGTCCTTTAGATTTACTTTTGCATCTACTAAAAGAGAAAGAGATGGATATATTTGATATTGAAATAGGGACGATTACAAAACAGTATCTAGCATATATTCATGGTTTAGAGTCGTTACACTTAGAAGTTGCGAGTGAGTACTTAGTAATGGCTGCATATTTAGTAGAGATTAAAAGTAAAATGCTTTTACCTATTGAGAAAGAAGAGCTTGAAGATGCTTTCGAAGAAGATCCAAGAGAAGTGTTGATTCGTCAACTTTTGGCTTATAAGCGTTTTAAAGAATTAAGCGTCATATTCAAAGAGTTTGAATATGAAAGGCAATTCTTTTTTACCAAGCCAAGTGAAGATTTATCAATCTTTTTAACTGACGATGAAATACCATTAGAACAAAACTATCATGTATATGATTTAGCGCAAGCAATGCAAAAAATACTGTCTCGAATTGCGCACAATGTCCCACACGTTGCAACTGTAACAAAAAAAGAGTGGTCAGTTGAGGATCGTATGACACAACTTAAGGCAAGGTTCAATTCATTAAATAAGAAGTCAGTAGTGTTTGAGGAATTGTTAGAAGTTGAGGAAAAAGGACATTGTATTGTTACTTTTTTAGCACTACTATCTTTAGCAAAAACGCAATCGATTCAGATGATGCAAACAATTAATTTTGAAACAATTGAAATTACAGTGATGAAGTGAGGGATGATGGATGAATCAGTTAGAGGCGAAAATAGAGGGCTTGTTGTTTCTTGTGGGGGATGAAGGGATTGACCTTAAAACATTAGCTAATATTTTAGAAGAGGATGTTGCAGTATTAGATGCTTTGATGGCATCAATGGTACAACAGTATCAAGAGGATAAGCGAGGCATTCTTATTCAAGTTTTGGGTAATCGATATAAACTAACAACAAATCCATTGTATTACAGTGTGTTTCAATCATTGGTACAAGTGCAACCAAATACATTATCAAATGCTGCGCTAGAGACCTTAGCGATTATTGCTTATAACCAACCAGTCACAAGAAGTGAAATAGAGTCAATACGTGGGGTTGGTTGTGATGCAATGCTTAAACGTTTATCAATGAAATCACTTATTAAAGAAGTTGGTAAAGACCAAACAAAAGTAGGTCGACCTGTTTTGTATGGTGTCACTGAAACTTTTATGGATTACTTTAAACTTGCATCGTTAGATGAATTGCCAGAGATTAAACAAGAAGAAGTTGAGACGCAAGAGGATTTATTTGATACAAAATATAGAGAAATAAAGGAGTAACGTATGGAACGTTTACAGAAGGTTCTTGCGCAAGCAGGAATCGCTTCAAGAAGAAAAAGTGAAACACTTATCACAGATGGACGTGTGTCAGTCAATGGAGAAGTGATTCAAGAATTAGGGTATAAAGTAAAACAAAAGGACGTTGTTATGGTTGATGGCAAGCTTATTCAGCGTGAAAACCGTGTTTATTATCTACTTTATAAGCCGAAGAATTGTGTCTCAACTATGGAAGATGAACATGGCCGTTTTTGTATCAAGGATTTAGTTGCAGATATACCTGAGCGTGTCTATCCGGTAGGTCGTCTAGATTTTGATACGACAGGGGCATTAATCCTAAGTAATGATGGTGAATTTGCCAACATGATATCTCATCCTTCTAGCCATGTTTATAAGATTTATGAACTGACTGCAGAAGGCATCATGAAAGAAGAAGCCATAAAAGCACTTCGCTTTGGTGTTGATTTAGATGGTGTTATGACTTTACCTGCAAAAGTAAAAGTCATTGAGCGTAACAATCAAAATAATTATACAATGTTGTCAATTCAAATTTTTGAAGGTAAAAATAGACAAGTAAGAAGAATGCTAGAGGCAGTTGGACACCCAATTAAACGTTTGCATCGATCTAAGATTGGAACAGTTGGAATTGAAGGACTTAAACCCGGACAAATGAGGTTGTTAAAGCCACAAGAAGTAAAAGATTTAAGACGCATTGCTTATGAAGGAGGAAAAGATGAAACCAATCGTTAGAGTTGAAAGCATCACCAAAACATTTAAAAAACCAGTGTATCAAGATTTTAGTTTAACCATTATGCCAAACGAAACAGTTTGTATTCTAGCTCCAAATGGTATAGGGAAAACAACACTACTTAAAATGATTGCAGGTATTATGAAACCAAATAAAGGGAGTTTGTTTATCAATGATATTCCTGTTGGACATTTTACTAAAGGACTTGTTAGTTACATGGAGGAACATCCTAATTTTCCGAAATGGATGCGTGTTCGTGATCTCATTGATTTTTATCGTGCAAACTATGAAGACTTTAATTATGAACGATGTGTTGAAGTCCTTTCTAGAACAACGATTGAATTAAGTGATAAAATCAAAGATTTATCAAAAGGAATGAAAGAACAAGTTCAGTTTGCGCTTATCTCATCTCGAGATGCATTATTGTATTTGCTTGATGAACCATTTGGTGGTGTTGATATATTTGCTAGAGAAGGACTTATGAAACAGTTAGAGGCTTTGAAACAAGAGGGTAAATCAATCATTGTTACAACACATTACCCTGAAATTATGATTGATTTATTTGATGTTATTATCATTATGTCAAAAAAAGGTGTTGAAGCGAGATTTACGCAGGATGATTTAAAAGAAAAATCATTAGTAGAACTATATAAGGAGATTGTAAATCATGAAATGGGTATATTATAAAACATTATTAAGAGACGCTTTGATTAGGTCAGCTATTTTGATTGGTGTTATTTTAACAACTTTTGTTTTATTGAAAACGTTCATGGGGGCATTGCTTATTTTTGCGATTTATGGATTGTTTGTTGTTGATTTTGTGCTAACTATTAAAGAGCTTGTGAGTCGTAAATTTAAAATGTTTGCACTAGTGCCTCAAACATCAAACCACTTTTACTTACCTCAACTAATCCGTTATTCAGTAACCACATTCATTGCTGGATTTTTATCAGCAGTTTTGCTTTCGCAAGCAGTTACAGAAGCTCTTTCATACTCGTCTCAAAGTATTTCTATTGCAATTAATTATATGGATATTGCTACGATTTCATTTATGCTCGTGATATCTTTAATTAATGCCATTGCTTATTACGCAATGATTGTATTATTGATTCAGTCTAACTTATTACCTATGGTGAAAAATATGTTTGTTCGTATTCTAGGTGTTATTGTATTTATGATTGTTTTAGGTCAATTGCAAAACTACATTTTTAATAACCTGCTTGGTGGATCAGACATGCTAGCTTCAATTCTTAACTCAATCATGCGTAGTGATTTTAATCTATCAAGTATGTATGGTCTTACAGCACTAACATTGGTTACTGCGACAATCTATTACATCGTGATATTTTTCATTCGCGAGAAAGCATTAGATTATTAGTGAGGTAACTTGATGATTTATGATGTCATCATTGTTGGAGGCGGTGCCTCTGGGTTGTTTTGTGCCAACTATTTGCTTGCTCATGGATTCTCTAATTTCCTTATTTTGGAACAACAAGATAATGTTGGTAAAAAGATTTTGGCTTCTGGTAATGGTCGCTGTAATGTTTCAAATCAGAATATGACTGTTTCGTTTTACAACCATTCAACGATTGAACCAATACTTAATCGCTATACAACTGAAACCGTTATGTCTTTTTTTGCCGAACTTGGGTTAGAAACAAAAATTGAGAGTGGTCGATATTATCCACTTAGCAATCAAGCTGTATCAGTTCAACAAAGTTTATTTGAACCAATCAAAGATTATGTATTACTTAATTGCTTAGTAACTGATATTAAAAGACACCAACATTTTGTTGTTGAAACATCACTTGGTCATTTCAATGCGAAGCATGTTGTTCTTGCAGTGGGGGGCCTTTCTGGATTAAGTCCTAAGGTTGTCAGACCAACACAGTTACTTGAAACAATGCAGTTAAAACAAACGCCATGTCATCCAGGTATCGTTCAATTTTATGTCAAAGAAGATATGATGGGTTTAAAAGGGATTCGTATCCAAGCAACTTTGACACTAAAAGATGGTCAGGATATCCTTATCAAAGATACTGGTGAGGTGCAGTTGACCAATCATGGGTTATCAGGCATTCCTGCGATGCAATTGAGTCGCTATATCAATAAAGATGGTTTAAAAGTGATGGCTGACTTTTTTCCAAACCGAGATGCACTAAGATTAGAAAAACTGTTTTTAAACCAACAACATATTACACCGCACGCATTGATTAAACAACTAGGGATTGGTACTTTTCATCAAAGTTTTATTTCATGGATACTACGCCGACTAGAAATTAATAGATCAACAATTGGAGAGCTAACGATAGATGATATTAAACAAATCGTCGCGTATATCAAACAAACACCATTTTCAGTAGATTCTTTATTTGATTATGATTATGCGCAAGTGACTGTAGGTGGCGTTGATCTAGCACAAATTAACATTGAAACCCTGTCATTTCTTGAGGATCAGGATATGTATATATGTGGTGAAGCAATGGATATTGATGGTTATTGTGGCGGCTATAATTTGCATTGGGCATGGACAAGTGGGATGCATGTTGCGCAAATGTTGTTAAAAAAAGTAAAAAAAACTTGAAATAGACGTACATTGCTTTATAATAGATTGAGTAGAGGGGGATTTAAACATGAGTCATGAAATGCATCAAATCATTGAAATTTTAGTTTTATGTATCAATTTAATTGCAGTAGGTATTATTACCATTGGTCTTGTGATCGCGATTAAAAATTTTGTCTTCGGATCAATTAAGTATCGTGATGTAAATGAACGTCTTCATGACATTCAAAAAAACAAAATCGTTTTAGGGTCATATATTTTACTTGGACTTGAAATGTTAATAGCTGCAGATATTATCGAAACAATTGTTGAGCCAGGATTTGAAGATATTTTATTACTATTAGGGATTGTATTCATTCGTACAGTCATTGCTTTCTTCTTAAACCGTGAAGTTGCTGAAGATAAAAAAGAAGTTGCTGAAGAAAAACATCATCATAAATAAATTGGAGCATGCTAATTGCATGAATGATTTAAAACAAGTACAATATATATAGGAGGTGTTTTTATGATCGATTTTATTAATGAAGCAAATTTTCATGAAACAACAAAAGAAGGTATGGTTTTAGTTGATTTTTATGCTGATTGGTGTGGGCCTTGCCGTATGATGTCACCTATTCTTGAACAAGTGGCTCAAACTGTAAAAGAAGTAAAAATTGTCAAAGTCAATACAGATGAAAATCAACAACTATCTGTTAAATTTGGCATTTCATCAATTCCTGCATTGTTACTTTTCAAAGATGGTGTCGTGGTTGACCAAGCGGTTGGCTATATGGCTGCACCTCAACTAGAAGCATTCTTAAAAAGAAATATTTAGTAAGCTTTGCTTACTTTTTATTTTAAAAAAAGACATTTGAGAGTGAAGTCTAGTGTGTTAATGATTCTAGCAATGTTACTCTTTTAAGATGGTCTACTTGTTGATGAACGCAAATAAATTTAGCGTCAATAACAGGCGAACCATTTGTTTAAGGTCGTAATGAGTAAGCACTGCTTACTTTTTATTTTATAACTTAGGGGGTGTTGTTTTGTTTAATCATTATCAATTAATTCGATATGCTTCTTATGAAGCTTATTTAAATCATGTTGATTTGTGTCTAGATCAAGCACTCTATGGTAAACGCTATATGATCATAAAAACCATTAATGGACGGTATGGGTTATATGCATTATTAATTCAAGATCAAGTCGACCAAACATGTGCACTTGTCTTTAGAGGGAGTGATACTAGAGGCATGAGATTTTTAAGGAATTGGGTGACAACAAATATCCCGAATGCTATTGGTACACCGACAGCTTCAAAAATAAGTGAATCTGTTTTTTTGGAAGCAAATATGCTATTTGATGCCTTGGTTAATGGTCATGTGTATCATGGTGAACAAATCGACTATAATCTAAATCAAGTTTGTTATCATATAAGTCATGTTAGTGGCAACTCACTTGGAGGTACACATGCGATGTATCTTGGTTCTTTGTACCCTGATCTAGAAGCTGTTTCAATTAACCCTGGGCCACTTGTCAAAACACTTAGGCAACAAGAATCAACAAGTGTCTATTTGAATATTACGAACTACATCACCCAACAAGATCCACTATATAAAGGCATTGTTATGACCAATCGATTAGATGATTTGATTGGAGAGAAAATCATTGTTAGACAAACACCAATAAAAATAAATGATCTCATTTATCGACATCGTGGTGTAGATGTTGATTTGATGATTTATCGCTACCTTGATCATCCTCAAGTTGTTAAATCAACAAGCTACTATATGCGTCAACCATCTCTATACAACTATGATGAAAAGAAAGTGATGATGACTGAAAAACATGAGCAGATGAAGACTCAATTAGTTGTATTTAAGTCATTATTGTTGAGTCGACTAGATGATGTAAAACAAAAACAGATTACTTTAAAACAAAGTATTGAAAGTTTCTTAATACAAGTTTTATCTAAGTTAAGTCCGTCGTTAGATTTATCACTTCTAACACAACATTTATATAATCATAGAATTGATTATTTACTTCAATTATTTCATGGAGATGGCTACTATTACCATCTATTAGATAAATGCATTGATATGCGTTTGATTGGTTTAGAGACGATCAATCCAGTACATTATCTTTATTATGATGATATTAAACAATCAAAAGCCAATCTAGTTAATGGTATAAAAAAGCTGCTAGATGAATTAATTGTTCATTTTTCTAAATCACCATTAACAACGATAAGTCAATACATCATTGAAATTGAGGTTAAAAAACAAGAGTCAGTTATTCATTCACTCGTTATGGATACACATATCATAAATCATTGGGAAGAGCTCATGAAACTTCACCTAGCTTCTTATGATATGATGATGATTGTTTGTCAACAAGCAGGGCTTAAAAAAGAAGTAAGGCATTTAAAACAATTAGTTAGACAAGGAGAGATACGATGAAAGATCTTAAAGAATTAACCCCTATGCAATATCATGTAACTCAAGAAAATGGTACTGAACCCCCATTCAATAATGAATATGATGAACATTTTGAAAAAGGAATTTATGTTGATGTAGTGAGTGGTGAAGTTTTATTTCTATCAACTGATAAATTTAATTCAGGATGTGGGTGGCCTGCATTTAGGAAAACAGCTGAAGAAGTTGTGGAAAAACAAGATTTATCACATGGTATGAGAAGAATTGAAGTGCGATCAAAAAAAGCTAATAGTCACTTAGGGCATTTATTTCATGAAGCAAATGGGCCTCGTTACTGTATTAATTCAGCTGCTATGACATTTATTCCTGTTGAGGAAATGGAAGCAAAAGGATATGGCGCATATATTGAGAAATTAGAGGAGAAAGCAGATGAATCAAACGAATCTAACTAACCCACAAGAAACACAACTAATTAAAGATGCACTTGTATTTAGCGATGAATCAAGTGATCAATTTGATCCCATAAAAGCAACATCTTTGTTACAAGAAGCATTGATGCTTGGAGAAGGCATGGCTGCATACTACTTAGGTGTTGGCTATATGAATGGTGTGTATGGGTTAGATGAGCAAAAAGCAAAGTCTTATTTTGAACTTGCAATAGATTTAGACTGTTCTTTTGGTTATTTTGGTCTAGCAAAATATTACTATGAACAAGGCGAACACATCGAACAAGCGCTAGATTTATTTGATGCAGGTGCACGTTTATCTAATTTTGAATGTGCAAGAAGGTTATATGTCATCCACTTAGAAGGACGGGAGGTTAAAACAGATATTGACTATTTAATGGAATTAATGATGCCTTTTGTCTTAACTAAACAAATTGAAGCGATTTATTATGTTGGTTATCTATATGCATTAAACAATGATGAAAAAGCATATGATTACCTACTACAAGCCGGTGTTTCAGGATTAACCAAGGCTTGGTATGATTTAAGTCAACTATATTATAAAAAAGAGAAACTTCAAGAAGCCCTTCAATATGTTATAATTGGTATCGCTTATGCCAATCATGTCGGGGATACTATGTTACTTGTCTATTTTGATGACTTGAAAATGGACTTAGAATCACAATGTGACCAAAGCCAAAGATCACAAGCATCTTTGTTTGTTGATCATTTCTTTAAAGTGATTGAAGAGACAACACAAATAAAAATACAACCCTAGGGTTGTATAATCAAATCCATATTTTTAACCAAATAATGGCTAGTAAGATGCTCTAAGAAATCAGTTTTACTTTTTAAAGAACCACTTTGATAAAATGCATCAAGCATGGATTCACTTGCAGGTGTTGACTTAAAATCAAATGTAAGTGATAAATCATATTTAAAACTAATTACAATAGAAACAGGTGCATGGTCATAAGTATCAATGAGTTGACCTATTTCTATTTCTTTATCCATGAGTAATAGTGGTAATGACTCTATTTTTCGTATGAGATACGAAGCATAGAGTTTTTGTTTTGTGATCTGTTTGTTTTGATATTGACGTTGTAAATCTTCAATGATGATGAGTTCATAAGGTGTAAAAATAGGACTTATGATGCGTTTAAAATCAACTAAAGAAATGGTATCAAGTTGATTTAAGTAATCTTGAAAATGAACATCAATTTGACTCACATCAATATGCCGACGTTTAATCTCTGTTTCAATAAAATAAGTAAGTATTTCCATATAAACTTCCTTTCTATCGCCATTTTAACATAATGCGACAAGAAAAGAAAGAAACATACCCTTATTCTACTGTCACACTCTTGGCGAGGTTTCGTGGCATATCAATGGCTTCACCTTTTATGTTGGCAGTATGATAGGCAATTAATTGAAGTGGCAAGACAACAGTTAAACAACCAAAAAGTGACTGTAAAGGTAAAAGATTGGCTTCAATACGATAAACAAAGGCTTCTCTTGAGCACACTTCTTCAAGATTTGCTTTAACATGTTTTTGTACATAATCATCAGTAAGAATCCCAATTACAGGTGTACCCGGTTCAATTAAAGCAATAGTACCATGTTTTAACTCACCTGCAGCAAACCCTTCAGCATGAATGTAAGAAACCTCTTTGAGCTTTAAAGCAGCTTCTAAAGCAAGGGCATAATCAATTTGTCTACCAAGATAAAAAACATGGTCGCATGTTGCAAGTGTTTGTGCAAGTTCTAAGTAGGATGCATCATCCAATTGATTGGTACAAATAGTTGTGAGTTGATGCATGCTTTGATCAAGCAAATCGCGATCAGTTTTTAAATAGAAAGCAACAAGTAACGCCATCACAAGTACTTCAGCACTGAATGCTTTTGTTGATGCAACAGAGACTTCAACTCCAGCAAGAAGTGGCAAACAAAAATCAGTTTCACTTGCAAGAGTAGAACTTAAAACATTTGTTAAAGCAACACTTTTAATGGAAAGACGTTTGAGATGCTTTAATGCAACACGTAAGTCTGCAGTTTCGCCACTTTGTGATATGAAAAAACATAGGGAATGACTTGGTACACCTAAAAAACGATCATCTATCTCACTTGCTAAAAGTACGTTAACTTGAATACCAAGGTGTTTTTCAAACAAATGTTTAGCAACCAATCCAGCGTGATAACTCGTCCCAGCACCAATGATATACACTGTATTAGTGTCTCTTAAAAGCTTAATTACATCATTTACAACAGGTAATGATTGATAGGTTTGATAAATCGTATTAAACATTTGGGGTTGTTCATGTATTTCTTTTAACATGAAATGAGGGAAAGGCCCTTTAGAAATCGTTTGATCATCACGCATCTCAACTGGTGTTAAGTCAAGTGATTGTATTTCTTTGTGTTGATACAAACAAGCCTTGTTTAAACCAACATACCCATAAGAATCATCAGGAACACGCATACAAGCAATGGCTTCATTACCAACAGAAAGTAAATCACTTGTTAAGTAATAACCATTTGTTGATTCAACAATAACCAGTGGTGATTGGTATTTCATAAAGTATAAATGATTTTGATCTTCTTGATCAACAATTACCAAAGCAAAGGAACCAACTAATAAATCCATCAAAGCTTCAATACAAGCCATTGTACTCAAACCTTGACTAGCAAAGTAATCCAATAAAGCAACAACAACCTCACTATCAGTTTGACCTTTAAATGGGTAATTACTTAGATACATTTGTTTTAACTCAAGATAGTTTTGAATGATGCCATTATGAACCAACACAAAACGACCACTCTGACTTTGATGAGGGTGTGTGTTTTCTAAGGTTACTTTACCATGCGTCGCCCATCTTGTATGTGCAATGGCACGGAATGCATTTGGCTCCTCAATCATTTTTGATAATGAAGCGATACGATCTAAACTCTTATAGATATGGGTTCCAGATGTTGATTCAACATAGATACCTGCAGCATCATAACCCCTATACTCTAACTTCTCTAAAGCACCAAGCGTACTTAAAACAACATTGTTATTTCCTACAAATCCAACAATTCCACACATCCTTATTCTCCTTTATTTAAATTTAGGCATAATAAAAACAAGTATGATCATTACCTAAAAAATCAACTTGTTTGATGGTGTCAATGTGTATTTGTAGTGTTCATGCTCTGTTCCTAAATCACTTTAGGGTTTTACTTAGAACTCAGTGCTACATCACCGCTAGAGCTTCCGCCGAATCTTTCGATTACTCTAGTCCTCGTCATCTAATAAAATTAGACCTGGCGCTATGGTTACCATCTTACAACCCTCCTATTTGACACCTTCATTATACGAATTTAATGATCATTCGTCAATGCATTGTGAAAAAAAATCAGTTAGATGATTACTTTAATTGAAATAATTCAAAAAAGCATTTATAATAGAAAAAGCAAAGACACACTAATTAGGAGGATCATATGATTTTAGAAATTGTCTTGTTTTTAATTGTAGGAATTGGATTAGGCCTTATTTACTGGATTAAGAAAAAGAGGCTATCTTTTCCAACAACATTGATATTAGCATTTCTAGTGGGACTTGCAACAGGTGCTATTATCTTATTTGTTTCACCAATGGTTAGTTCAGCTGTTGTAAAAGATACATTTGTTTATAGTGGCGTTGATTTTCTAAGACAACTGTTTGTAACGTTAATGCAAATGATGATACTTCCGTTGGTGTTCTTCTCAATTTTAAATGTTGTTATTGCACAACAAATTAAGTCAAGAAAAGCAATGTTTGGTATTATTGGTGGTTTTGTTTTGATGGTGACCATTGGTCTCATTCTTGGAACAACGCTTGCGAGCATCACAGGTCTTGGGACAAACTTGAATCTAGAAGTACCTGCAAGTGAACTTGAAGCTTTATCTAAATATACATCAGCTGTTAGTTCATATGGATTCTTTACACTGCTTGCTTCATTTATACCATCAAACATCATTAAGGCAATGTCTGACAATAATATCATTGCAGTCATCTTGTTTGTGGCATTATTAGGAACTGGTATTAATCGTGCAAAAAAACGATATGCAGAAGAGATTTCAGTTGTAACTAAATTTGTTAACGGTATTTACCATGGTTTATCATACATGATGAGAAGCATTTTGTTACTCTTACCATACAGTATATTTGCTATGATGATTCGTTTACTTGTTGCACGTGATTTTAAATCACTCACAACGCTAGCTGTTTATACAGCAGTTATCTTTGCTGCAATGGCATTGGCATTCATTATTCAAATGACGATGCTATTAATTCAAGGTATTTCTCCAATTCAGTACATTAAAAATGTTTTACCAACTTTAATAGTTGCATTCTCAACTTCATCAAGTAATGCAACATTACCTGTTAATATCACAACTTTACAGGAGCGAGCAGGCGTTAGCAAACCAAATGCGACTCTTGTTCCAACACTTGCAACGTCAATGGGGATGATTGCTTGTGCAGGTATTTTCCCTTCAGTACTAGCGATTATGACATTGCATTCACTTGGGATGGATGTTACTGTGACTAAAGTTGGTTTGATTTTAATGTTTGGTATTTTAGGATCATTTGGTGTTCAAGGGATTCCTGGTACAGCAACTATTGCTGCAACATTCTTATTAACATCACTTGGTTTACCACTTGGTGCCATCGTATTTGTTGCCCCAATTGATTTCTTTGTCGATATGTTTAGAACAACATTGAATGTCAACGGTGGTATGATAGTTGCATTATCAGCAGATAAAATGCAAGGAACTTGGGATGAAAAAGTGTTTAAAGAAGACTCTAAAGTTAAAAATATGGAGAATGACTAAAAGGGAGCTAGACTCCCTTTTTTTGCATGTTTATTTTTGAAAAGACACAACCACAATAGCATTGTTTATACAAATCATAATGTGTTGCGATTTCTTGTGAACGTTTGGTACCATCCTTCTTTTTAAAATCGGAGATAAGATATTTGGTTTGATATCTTGGTTGAAGCGCAATAGCAATGCGATTAAGTTTTTGAGAATCTTTATGACGACTGACAGTTAAAACTGTTGTACAATAATCAAAGCCATGATTAGAAGCATAATCATATGTAGCATCAATGCGCCATGCGTAACAAATACCACAACGATTTTGACCTTCTCGATCATCTTTAAACGGTTTGAGTTTTTCTATCATATTAGCTGGGTTGTAGCCACCTTCAATAAATTTAATGTTGCAGGCATAGTCTTGATTAAACTGTTCAAGCATCAAGATCAACTCATCTCTTCGACGGTTATATTCAGCTTCAGGATGAATATTTGGATTATAAAAATAAAGGGTTACATCAAAGTGTTGAATCATTTGTTCAAATACAGAACCACCACACACCCCACAACAAGTATGAAGTAGCAATGAAGGTTTTTTATCCAATGCTTTGATTTCTTCTAGTTGGTTTTGATACATGCTATAATAATCAACTTTATTCATTTGTAATCAACATTGAATCACCAAAAGAAAAGAAACGATAATGATGTTCAATTGCCTCTTTATATGCATTTAAAACAATTTCTCTAGAAGTCAAAGCCGCAACCAACATGACCAATGTTGATTTTGGTAAATGAAAATTAGTAATCAAAGCATCAATGGCCTTAAACTGATAGCCAGGATAAATAAAGATTCGTGTTGCGCCATGCATTTCTTTAAACGTATGGTGCTCATTATAAACACTCTCAAGCACCCTTGTTGATGTTGTACCAACACTGATGATGCGTCTATTCTCTTTTTTAGCAAGATTTAGGACATCAGCAGTGCCCTTAGTTAAATGAAAATGCTCTTCATGCATTTTATGATCTTCTACAGTGTCAACTTTAACAGGTCTGAATGTACCAAGTCCAACATGTAACGTTACATAGGTGATGATGATGCCTTTTTCATTAAGCTGGTTCAAAAGCTCAGGGGTAAAATGAAGTCCAGCGGTGGGTGCTGCAACACTACCAACATGTTTGGAATAGACAGTTTGGTATCGTTCTTTTTCATTTAGTGTTTCTTTGATGTATGGGGGCAAAGGCATGAGACCTAATTCATCTAAAACCTCTAAAAAGATGCCATCATGTACCATTTCAAAAAAACGTATACCTTCTTCTCCAATACCAACACATTTAGCTTTTAGTTTTCCTTCGCCAAAAGAGATGACAGTATCTAGTTTAACTACACGTGCATTGCCGACAAGACATTCCCATATGCCATTGTTTTGATGTAACAATAAAACTTCTACTTGAGCACCAGTTGCTTCTTTAATCCCAAATAAACGGGCAGGCATGACACGCGTATCGTTCAAAACCAAAACGTCACCAGGGTGTAAATAATCGATGATATCATAGAAATGACGATGTTCTATGTGCCCATCATTTTTGTGCAAAACCATGAGCTTAGATGTATCTCTTTTATCCAATGGTGTTTGTGCTATAAGTGTTTCGGGTAAGTCAAAGTCAAATTGATCGACAGATAATTTAGAAGGCATGATTGTATAATTGTTCCTTTCCATACGTATCAACAAATGATGTCATAAAGTCGCCTAAACGATCTTCTTGAATGGCAATACGTATTTGTTCCATTAAATGAATCAAAAAACGAATATTATGTATTGACATTAAACGTGAACCAAGTATTTCATCAGTACGATATAAGTGTCTTAAATAAGCACGTGTGTAGTTTTGACATGTATAACAATCACATGAGTTGTCAATCGGTGTAAAGTCATATTCATACATTTGTTTTTTAATTGACATACGGCCATAACTGGTCATTAAAGCGCCATGACGTGCAACACGTGTTGGTAAAACACAATCAAACATATCCACGCCCCTCATGGCACCTTGAAGTAAGTCTAGAGGACTTCCAACACCCATTAAGTATCTAGGCTTATCAAAAGGTAAGTAAGGGATTGTATCATCAATCATTTTATACATAACATCTTTTGGCTCTCCAACACTGGTGCCACCAATAGAATACCCAGGAAAATCCATTTCAACTAGTTTAGTGGCTGATAACTTACGAAGATCGGCAAACTCCCCACCTTGGACAATGCCAAACAATGCTTGTATGTCTGACTTTTGATGAGCATCTTTTCCTCTTTTTGCCCAACGAAGGGTACGTTCAACACTACTTTTCATATATTCATATGTTGCAGGATATGGTGGACATTCGTCGAAGCTCATGATGATATCAGCACCTAATTTATTTTGAATTTCAATGGCTTTTTCAGGTGATAGAAATAATTTTGATCCATCAATGTGACTTTTAAAAGAAACACCTTCCTCAGTGATTTTTCTTGTTTTTGCAAGTGAAAACACTTGGAAACCACCACTATCAGTTAAAATTGGACCATCATAATTCATGAACTTATGAAGTCCACCAGCTTGCTCCACAACATCCTCACCTGGTCGTAACCATAAATGATATGTATTAGATAAGATAATCCCTGCATTCATGGCTTTTAATTCTTCAGGGGATAATCCTTTTACGGTTGCAAGCGTACCAACTGGCATGAACATTGGTGTTTCAAAAGACCCGTGAGGGGTGTGTAAAATACCATATCTTGCGCCTGTTTGCTTACAAACATGTTTGATTTCTAGTTTAATTGACATTTTTTACCTCCATTTTATAGACTACTCAACTATTTTATCATATAATAGTATCAAATAACAATGTTTTAAAAGGAGACATCATGAGTAAACAAACGGTTTATGTCACAGGACATAAAAATCCGGATACTGATTCAATTTGTGCTGCACTAAGTTATGCTCATTTACTGAATCACATCCAAAAATATCAGGCATTACCCATAAGACTTGGGAATATTAGTCCTGAAACCAAGTTCATACTTGATTATTTTAAGCTTAAAGCGCCAAAACTCGTGACCAATGTCAAGCCAAGGGTGAAGGATTTAGATGTTGAGCGCGTTCCGCTTTTTTCGCCACATGATTCATTAAAAAAAGCGTGGAAAATACTCAACGAACATAATCTTAAAACAGCCATTGTAACGGATTCTATGCAACACCTTATTGGCGTTGTTTCATCATCTACTGTGGTTGAAGGGTATATGAACAATTGGGATAGCAATGTACTTGCAGAAAGTAGAACAACGATTGATAACATATTAGATGTGCTAAATGGAAAAGCCATTGAAGTGGAGGACGTAAGGCGTATTGTCCAAGGTGATTTAAAAATCATTGCCATGGAAGGTGAAACCATGTTGTCACATATTAAGGAAAATGATGTTGTGATTATTGGTGGTGGTCGTTTTGATGTTTACATTGATTTAATCAAACGAGGTGTTGGTGTGATGGTGTTCACTGGTGATTTTGAACCAAGTGAAGAAATCGTCTTGCTTGCAAGAAAACATCGTGTTGCACTTATATCGTCGCCATATGATACATATCATGTAGCACGCTACATCATACAGTCAATTCCACTTGGATATATGATGAAAAAAGACCAGCTTGTTTATGTGACAAGTGAAGATTTAATTGAAGATGTTAAAAAAACAATGGCGTCTAACCGCTTTAGAAGTTATCCTGTGCTAGAGCGTAATACAAATCGGGTATTGGGCATGATTTCAAGGTACCACGTTGTTAATGATGTGCGTAAAAAAGTCATCCAAGTTGATCACAATGAACGTTCTCAATCAGTTGATGGCATTGAAGAGGCAGATATTTTAGAAATCATTGACCATCACCGCATAGCGGATATTCAAACAAGTAACCCAGTCTATTTTAGAAATGAACCAGTTGGGTCAACTTCGACCATTGTCGCTAAAATGTACTTTGAGCACTGCGTTGAGCCTCCTAAAGCCATTGCAGGTATTTTATGTGCAGCAATCTTGTCGGATACACTACTTTTTAAAAGTCCGACATGTACCAAAGTGGATAAAGAAATTGCACTTCATCTTGCAGATATTGCAGGGATTGATGTTTATGACTTTGCGCACCAAATGTTTATGGCTGGAACATCTTTAAAAGGAAGAAGTGTTGAAAACATTTTTAACACAGACTTTAAAACATTTATGATTGACAATAATAAGGTTGGTATTTCTCAACTAAATACAATGGATATTGAAGGGTTCATACCAATTAAAGAAGAGATGGAGACATACATGTCTGAAATGGTTAAAACCAATCGATATGATTTGCTTGTTTTATTGTTAACAGATGTCATACAAGGTGGTTCGTTTGTGGTTTACAAAGGGAAACAAAATGCAACCATTCAAGAAGGATTTGAAGTCATTGAATCCAATGGTTTGCAGTATTTACCTGGTGTGGTTTCGCGTAAGAAACAAATGTTACCAGGCGTGATTCATGTGATTACTAGAAGTTAGAAAGAGAGGATGATTTAAATGTTGTGGATTGTACTTGGTATTATTGTTGTTGTGGTTGCTTTTGTCCTTATGTTTGTGATGAGTACTTATAATCGTTTAGTTGAGGGGCGTCAACGCATTAAAAATAGTTGGAGTCAAATAGATGTTGTGCTTCATGAACGATATGATTTAATTCCTAACTTAGTTAATACGGTTAAAGGGTACGCAAAACATGAAGCAGAAACACTTGAAAATGTGATGAAAGCACGTAGTGGTGCTTTTACAAATTCAAATGAAGCAATGAAGTTTGAAGGTGAATTATCTCAAGCAATTGGTCGTTTATTTGCTGTGGCTGAAGCTTATCCAGATTTAAAAGCAAACCAAGGTTTCCTTGATTTACAAAAAACACTGAAAGAACAAGAAAACAAGATTGCTAAATTTAGACAATTCTATAATGATGTTGTTTTAAAATTCAATAACATTGTGATGCGTTTTCCAAGTAACATTGTTGCAGGTATGTTCAACTTCACTGAAGAAGCTTATTTAGAAGCACCACAAGAAGCTAGAACAGCACCAAAAGTAGAGTTCTAAAATGAAACGTGTTGCGTATTTAACAGCCATTGTAGTGGCACTTGTCACGGCAAGTGCTGTTTTCTTTCTTAATTCATATGATTTCAAGAGTGAAGGATCAAATTTTACGATAACAAAGGCATCGATTGATGCCACAGTGTATCAAGATGCAAGTATGGATGTCATTAGTGAATATCATTACCGTTTTCATCAATCTGGATTTACGTTTCTTTACCAAGCCATCAATAAAAAAGGAATTGGATCAATTACAGATATAGTTATTAGTCAAAATGGGCAACCATTTCAATATGTGGAAAGCCGTGATTGTTACAATGCAACACTTGCACCAAAAACATATTGCATTGGTGATGAAGGAAGTCGTTACATCATTGGATGGGGAATTGCTGGGTATTCTAATGGTGATAACGAGTATACAGTTAGCTATAAAGCACAAGATGTTGCACAAGTGTACCGTGATTTCACATTGCTTGATTATCAGTTTATTGGTGATGAAACACCTGAACCAATTCGAAATATTAGCATTGATTTACATTTACCAGTAGATAAGGCTAGAAAAGATGAAGTTTATTTATTTGGTCATAACAATTATGGTGGTAATATAAATATGGTGGATGGTTCACATGCTCAGTTTGAAGTGCCATATAATGGCCCTAATACTTTTGTTGAAGTGACCACACTTTTTCCAAGTGATGTGATGAAAGTCATGCCTAAAGACCAAGATATTCTTGAAAGTCGCTTGGCACTAGAAAAGTCTTTTCAAGAAGAAACTAAGGCCAAATTCAAATCGATGCAACAAACCGGGTATATGATTTATGGGGTAGTTATCCTTATTTCAATCATTGTCTTATTAACTGCCTTGCTCCATCGAAAAAAATACAAGCCAATTGACTTGATGATGCCTGAATATCAACGAGAGATTGATGTTACCATTCCACCTGCTAAAGCACATGCAGTGTATAACATCATTCATGGGAAGTATCAAGTTTCAACTGCTATATCTGCAACTCTTTTAAGTCTTGTTTATAAAAAGGCCATCGATCTTGATTTTGAAGGAGAAGATGCAGTTTATAAAAACAACTTAGATGAAAGCATTGTTCTTGATGAAACAGAACAGCTTTTATATGACTTTATCTTTGGCGTGATGACAAATGAAGATGTCATTACACAAAAAGAGTTTAAAAAAGCTGTCAATCGACATGGTAAACAAGCATCTGAATTCTATGACCGTTTTGATCGAGTTGTGAAAAAATCAATTAAAGGTTATCGTGATGACATGTCACAATCATCAACCATGACATTCATTATAATAGGTGCCATTATTTCAGTATTTGCAACCATGTTGTATTATACATATGCAGGATTTGTTTTAATGATCATGCCACTCATTGTTATTGCGTTGTCTGGGATAGCCATAATCTTGGTTGCACCATCAAGACTTCTAACCCCAAAAGGACAAGAACAATATGATTATTGGGCAGCTGTTCACAAATTCTTTAAAGATTTTTCAAGACTTGATGATTATGAGTTACCCCAATATATCATGTGGGAACAATACATGGTTTATGCAGTGGCGCTGGATGTTGCTGATGATGTGATTCGTCAGTTGAAAGTGTCATACCCTCAGTACATGAATGCATCAAACCAACCAAGCATTCTAAGAACATATATGAATGTTCAACTCTATCGTGCATTTAGTCGTAGCATGATGGGTAATGTCGTGACATCATCGCGTTCATCTTATCGCCAAACACAATCAGTTAATGGCATCAGAAGCTCTGGAAGAGGTGGCTTCTCTGGTGGCTTTGGTGGTGGTGGCTTCTCTGGAGGCGGCGGTTTTGGTGGTGGTGGCGGAGGCTTTGGCGTTCGCTAAAAGGAAAAATCGTCAAATAAAAGAACATCTAATGAGGTGATTAGATGTTTTTTTTAATTGGCATATGTGTTGGGTCTTTTTTTAATCAATTGATTGTTGGCGATGTATGGCGTCGTTCAAGATGTGATCATTGTCATATTCCTTTGCCTTGGTACACTTTAATCCCAATTTTTAGTTATCTATGCTTGCTTGGGAAGTGCCACCACTGTAAACAAAAAATAGCTATGAGCTATGTCTTAATGGAGCTATTCTGTGGTGTTTTTTTTATGTTGTGTGGATATTTATTTCAAGGTGATGTTTTAATTAAACGATTATTTATCGGCATGATTTTGATACTTAATGCAAGACACGATATGATCAAACAAGAAATTAAAATCAGATATATTGTCTTAGGTATGATTGGTTCTATTTATTTTGAACAATTACATTACATTGTAAGTGCAATAACTGTTGTGTGGATATTGATGATGTTTCGTCTTGTATTTGAATGGGTATACAATCAAGAGGGAATGGGATTTGGCGATGTCTTAGTCTACCTTGTCTTGTCATTAAGTTTTCCTTTTGAATTCATCATATTGAATCTATTGATGGCATCTTTACTTGGTATTATGTATATGCTCATAAAAAAAACAACGAGAATACCATTCGTTCCAATGATTCTCATTGCTTATATCATTCAACTATTGAGCGTTACGATGTGCTAAACGACTCGCAGCACTTGCTGCAATGGCACCAATAATATCATCTAAAAAAGTATGAACCATGGTTGGATGATTGTTTAACACATCAATCACGCCATATTTAGTCTTATCAACATAACCAAAATTAGTCAAAGCAATTGAACCAAACAAATTACAAATACTATAGGCCATGACTTCATCAATACCATAAAGACCAGCATCTTCAAGCAACATTTTTTCTAATTGCTTGTTGTTTAGTTTCCCTTGTTCAGCCAAAAGATCAAGTTCAATACCTGTCATGATAGTATTTTGTACTTCTCTTTTTTCAAGTACACTGTAAACTGAAGAAATACAATCAGATAATGATAATCCATCAATGTATTTTGCTTGAAGCAACATCACAATTTCTGCAATATCTTCAATACTGACACCTCTTTGTTCAAGTAATGCGATACAGTTATTCATAAGTTCCTCCTATAAGTGATGCGATTACTTCAAGATTTATTTGATCATCTTGAGTAAATCTATTTTTAATGGGTGCATCAATATCAAGCACCGCAACTAATCGGTCTGCATAAAAAACAGGAACAACAATCTCAGCATTTGATGCACTATCGCATGCAATATGTCCAGGGAACTGATGAACATCATCAACCAATACGGTTTGCTTTGTTCTTGCTGCTTTTCCACACACCCCTTGGGTAAATGGGATTATGGTACATGCAGGCATACCATGAAAGGGGCCAAGTATTAATCTTTCTTTATCAACTAAATAGAAGCCAACCCAATTGACATCATTTAAACTGTGGTAAAGAAGTGACGCTATATTGGCCATATTTGTGATCATTAATCCTGGCTCGAGTAATTGTTTTGTTTGTTCAATTAAAATGGGATAATCTGATTGTATCGTATGTTTATCAAACATTGTTTCACCTCTAAAAACATTATATCAGTTTTCAAATAATATTACTTGAAAAAAGAAAAAAATATGATATGATATTCACGTTAGGCAGGGGAGCGAAAGCTGAGATGCACAAAGTGCGAACCCTCAAAACCTGATCTAGTTAATACTAGCGTAGGGAGTCTTAGGACAAACTGCGCCTTCATGGAGGTGCTTTTTTTGAAGACAAAAGACATTGTAATTGTATCTATTTTTGCAGCATTAAATGTAATATTGGAGCTCTTTGAGACAGCGATTCCATTTCGACTACCACAAGGAGGAAGACTTGGATTAGCATTTATTCCAATCATCTTATGTGGTTTATTGTTTGGATGGAAAAAAGGGGTTATGGCTGGTATCATCGCTGTTTTATTACAAACAGTATTAGGCCTTGCAACAACCATTGTTCATCCAGCTCAATACTTACTTGACTACTTTTTAGCTATTTCAGTTATGGGACTTGCAGGAACCATTAAACCTATGCCACTTGGCATTATCTTTGTTCATGGACTACGTTTTTGTTTCCATGTCTTAAGTGGTGTGATTTTCTTTGGAGAATATGCAGGGACACAAAATGTATGGATCTATTCGATTGTATACAATGCATCACATGTCATACCATCAATCGTTGTATCCCTCATCTTTGTTACCATACTTTATCAACGATTTAAAGATCGCGTTTAAAGGGATCTTGCCTAACACTGCAAAGCTAAGCTTTGCTTTTTTTAATAAATAGGTTTCATATCTGTCTCAAATCGTGTATAATAGACTTGTTGAAATGAGGGATTGTATGAAAGCATTAAAAAAAGGTCAATCTGTGCTCATTCATAGCTATAAACATAATGGTACAATTCATCGTACTTGGGATCAAGGATGTGTGCTAGAGGTTAATGATGATTATATTGTTGCAATTAACAACAAAACACTTGTCACTGAAGCAGATGGAAGAAGATGGTATACAAGAGAACCAGCTATTTGTGTTTTTTATAAAAAACATTGGTTTAATATCATTTGTATGATTCGTAAGAATGGTGTTTATTTTTATTGTAATTTGGCTTCTCCTTTTTTATATGATGGGCAAGCCATTAAATACATTGATTATGATTTGGATATAAAAGTATTTCCTGATATGAGTTATAAAATACTGGATGAAGATGAGTATTTATGGCATCAGCAACAAATGGGATATCCAAGTGACATGGATCAAATTATGGATACAGCTGTTTTTGAGTTAACACAAATGATACAAAAACAAGAGGGACCATTTAAACCTGGTTACGCAAATTTTTGGTATAAAACGTATTTAACTGAAATCAAACACCAGGGATGAAAAAAACTGATGCATGCATCAGCTTTTTTTAGTTTCTTTTTGAATTGAAGAAAAGATATTTCTTGTTTTGTACTGAGGATCAATATAATGCTTAATGGCATCAATCACAAGCGGTACCTCACCAAGACCTGGTGTAATCAACTTTAATTTACCAGGATAATGTGCGGCATTGCCGACAGCAAAAACACCTTCTATAGACGTTGTACCAAGCGTATTGACAACAATTCCTTCATTAACATACTCAAGGGGCCACTCTTTAAGTGATCCAAAAGATGAAATGAACCCATAATTAACAAGTAATGAATCAAGTTGAATCGTTTCTTGAGACTGCGTATCAACATTGTTTAAAACAATTGATTCAATGGCATCACCTTGTTTATTCAAGTGACTAACAGTGAAAGGTGTCAAGATATTGACTGATGATGATTTTAGTTTGTTGACACTAAATTCTTTTGCACGAAACTCATGACGACGATGAACGATGGTGACTTTTTTAGCGATGTCTTCAAGCATGAGCGCCCAATCAACTGCTGAGTCACCACCACCCAAAATAACGACTTCTTGGTCTTTAAATTGATCAAGTGATTGAATGCTGTAAAAAAGATTGTTACCTTCTTCGTTTTCACACCCAATTTTTCTTGGCTTAAACACACCATTTCCTGCTGCAATCATAATGGACTTTGTTTCAATTTTTCCATTATTTGTAGTTAAGATAAAACCGTTTTCTGTTTTCTTGATGGATTGAGCAGTTGTTTGCAGTTGAAGATCAATTGCATCTTGAACCGTTTCCATCTGTTTCACTAACTCTTGAATGAAGTCTCCAGCAGTGATTTTAGGGAAACCAGGTAAATCATAAATGTATTTTTCTTTGTATAAGGTTTCTAGTTGACCACCCAAATAAGGCAATGCATCAATTAATGTAACATTTAATTCTCTTAGACCAGCATAAAACGCGCCATAAATACCAACAGGACCAGCCCCTATAATAACAAGATCTTTTTGCATAAATTACCTCCTCTATTATCATACAACAAAAAAAACAAAAATCAAAGTTAATTCTATTTATGTCGAGGTTAAATATGATATAATTTTAAAGGTGATAAAATGAAATATAAGTGGCAAATAAAAACAGTTGAACAAATGCTTGAACTAGGACAAATCATAGGGCAACACACATTACCAAATGATGTGATTCTACTTACTGGTGATTTAGGAGCAGGTAAAACAACTTTAACAAAAGGTATTGCAAAAGGATTGGCTATAAATCAAGTGATTACAAGTCCAACCTTTAATATTTTAAAAATATATGAAGGCAGTAAAACCTTGTATCATTTTGATGCCTATCGATTAGAGCATCAAAGTTTCTATGATTTAGGATTTGATGAGATGCTAGATTTTGGTGGCGTGTGTGTGATTGAATGGCCAGAAATGGTTAAAGATGATATGCCTAAAGATCATTTATTGATTGCCATAGAGCATCTTGAAGAAGGGCGTCAAGTCAAAGTTGTGTGCAAAGGACAACGATATGAATTATTGGGGAGGGAAATAGATGAAAACTTTATTTATTGATACATCGACATTTGATGTGGTTGTTGGCCTTGCAAATGACCATGAAATGGTCTTAAGTATTCAAGAAGAGGCATCTAAACAACAATCCGAGTTAACCATTCCGATACTAGATACAATATTAAAGCAAGTTGGTTGGCAACTTAACATGATTGATGAAATCGTTCTAACTCTAGGTCCTGGCTCTTATACAGGGGTTAGAATTGCAATGACCATTGCTAAAACAATGGCAGTTGTAAAAAAAGAGATTAAGCTATACGGTTTGTCTACCCTTCAAGCGTATAGTGGTCTAAATGAGCATGTTTGTACACTCATTGATGCGCGCTCACAAAAGTATTTTTTAGGTACTTATCACAATGGACAAAAAAGACAAGATGATCAGTTAATTGATGCTTCTTCATTTGTTTTAAAAGATGGTTATACGCTAAATGATTGCACCAAATCAATCAAACATATAGACGTTGCGAAAAACATGCTTTTACTAAAAAATGAATGGCAACTGATTGGCCATGTTCATCAGTTGGTACCAGTGTACTTAAAGGAAGTGGAGGCCAAACGTCTTGATCAAAAAAGCAACCCTAAATGATTTAGATGCAGTTGTATCTATTGAACAAGCTTTGTTCATTGATCCTTGGAGTCAACAAGATTTTCATTATGAATTAATTGAAAATCCCTTTGCACATCTAATGGTGCTTAAAAAAGATGACCAGGTTATTGGTTATATTGACTATTGGATTACATATGAGACTTGTCAAATTGCTAGTATTGCAGTAGATAAAGCTTATCAAGGCAAAGGGTTTGGGAATCAACTACTTGAGCATTGTATGCAACATGCAATAAATAGTGATTGTCATAATATTTCATTAGAAGTTAGAGTGAGTAATCTTGTTGCGAAAAATTTATATGAAAGCTATGGGTTTATCCCAATTACAATAAAAAGTGGTTACTACAAAAATGGTGAAGATGCATATTTGATGGTTAAACTACTTAGATAGGAGGTAAATATGGAATCCATTATATTAGCAATAGAATCAAGTTGTGATGAAACAGCTGTTGCCATCATTCAAGGTGAGCGTACATTGCTTGCCAATATCGTGTCATCTCAAATAAAAGTTCATGAATCGTATGGGGGTGTGGTACCTGAAATCGCATCACGACTTCATGTTGAAAACATATCCTTTGTATTAGAAGAAGCCATAAATCAAGCAGGGATTGACTGGCAAGACATTGATGCCATAGCAGTAACACAAGGTCCAGGTTTAGTTGGCTCCCTTCATGTAGGCATGCAAGCGGCTAAAACGCTCGCTTTGATGTTAAATAAGCCTCTTATTATGACCCATCATATTGCTGGGCACATTTATGGTGCTAGTTTAGTTGCACCAATGAAATTTCCATTGATCGCCCTTGTGGTATCAGGAGGACATACAGAGCTTGTTTATATGGAAGACCATTTATCGTTTAAGATTGTTGGTACAACACATGATGACGCCATTGGAGAGGCTTATGATAAAGTTGCACGTGTTCTTGGGTTACCATATCCTGGTGGTCCTCAAATAGATCGTCTTGCAAAGGAAGGAAACCCTGTTTTACCTTTACCTAAATTAATGCAAGATGGCTCGCTAGATTTTTCGTTTAGTGGGCTTAAGTCAGCTGTGATCAATTTGGTTCATAAATACAATCAACGAGGTGAAACAATCAATGAGGCGGATTTAGCAGCGTCATTTCAAGAGACAGCACTTGACAGTGTTGTTTCAAAAACAATACAAGCAGCTAAACAATATGATGCCAAACAAATTTTAGTTGTCGGTGGTGTTGCAGCTAATCAACGTCTTCGTATTTTGATGCAAGAACGTGTTGCAAGAGAACTCTCAAACGTTGAAGTCTTGTTACCACCGTTATGGTGTTGCACAGATAATGCAGCTATGATTGGTGCAGTTGCACATAAAATGTATGAAAGAAAGCAACTTGGTAGCTTCAAAGATGCTATCTTTCCATCGAAGTCTTTATAAATTATTATT
>CAZWEF010000007.1:0-40427 GCA_964632125.1 uncultured Erysipelotrichales bacterium | reverse complement strand
GTGTATTGCTGTTGTTGGGCATCAAGCAGAGACAGTAAAAGCATGTTTGACTGACCAAGTTGACTATGTATACCAAATGGAACAAAAAGGAACAGGACATGCAGTCATTCAGGCAAAAAGTATTTTAGAAAACAAAGATGGATTGACATTGGTTGTTTGTGGGGATGTCCCATTAACTAAAGCTTCAACGTTCAATGCATTAATCCAATCACATATTGAACATCGTAATCAAGCGACGATTATGAGTGCAATAGAAGAAAACCCTAAAGGTTATGGTCGCATTATACGAAATGGGGATGGACATGTTGAGGCCATCGTTGAAGAAAAGGATGCAACAGATACGCAACGATTGGTTAAAGAAATAAATGTTGGTACTTATTGCTTTGATAACCGTTTATTGATGGAAGCATTGGATTTAATTGAGCCTAATAATGCTCAAAATGAGTATTATTTAACAGATGTTATCAAACTGATGAATCAAAAAGGATACCAGGTGGGTACCATGATTCTTGAAGATGTTGAAGAATCAATTGGTGTTAATGATAAGTTGACACTTTCAAAAGTAGAGACTATGATGCGTCGTCGTATTAATGAACAACATTTGTTGAATGGTGTGAGTATCATGGATCCAAATACGACTTATATTGGTAAGTATGTGACTTTAGAACCAGAAGTTGTGATTTATCCAAGTACCATGATTTTAGGTCACTGTCATATTAAAAAACATGCTGTTATTGGACCGTTCACGGTTATCCGTAACACAACGATTGGCGAGTATAGTGAAATCAAACAATCTAATATTGATGATTGTGACATTCATAATCGTGTCCAAATAGGGCCTTATGCAAGATTGCGTAACCATTGTGTGATAAGAGATGGTGCAAGCATGGGGAACTTTGTTGAAATGAAACATGTTGATTACGGAAAAAACAGTAAATGTGCACATTTAACCTATGTTGGTGATAGTGAAGTCGGACAGAATGTTAATTTTGGTTGTGGTACAGTCACTGTCAATTACGATGGTTTTAAAAAACATAAAACGGTCATCAAAGACAATGCCTTTATTGGATGTAACACCAATTTAATTGCACCTGTTACAATTGGGGAAGGTGCTATGACAGCAGCTGGGTCAACAATTACAAAAGATGTGCCAGCAAATGATTTAGCAATCGCACGAAGTAAACAAGAAAATAAAACGGAATATGCATCTTATTTCCGTTCAAAAAGAACCAAGTAACAAATCAAGAGAAAACGGAGAAAAACATGAAAAATTCAGTAGCACTTTTATCTTTAAGTTCTAGTCGACAATTAGCGACTGAGATATCAGACATTTTAGGCATTCCATTAAGAGAAGTTGAAGTTAAGCACTTTGCTGACGGAGAAATAATTGTAGAACCTGTAGAGTCAGTTCGTGGTGATAATGTATACATCATCCAAAGTACATGTGCACCAGTGTCTTCAAACTTAATGGAAATACTGATAGCTGTCGATGCTTGTCGCAGAGCGTCAGCCAAAGAAATAAATGTGATTATCCCATATTTTGGATACGCTCGACAAGATCGTAAAGCAAAGCCAAGACAACCAATTACGGCAAGATTGGTTGCAGATTTATTACAAGTGGCTGGTATTGATCGTGTGATTACAATGGATTTACATGCGTCACAAATTCAAGGGTTTTTTAATGTGCCAATCGATGATATGACTGCTATGCCACTCATTGGACAGTATTTTAGAAAGAAACAATTGAAAGATACTGTTGTTGTTTCTCCAGATCATGGAGGGGTGACACGAGCACGTCGCTTAGCTGAAACGCTTCAAGCCCCACTGGCAATTATTGATAAACGACGACCAAAACCAAATGTTGCAGAAATCATGAATATCGTCGGAGATGTAAAAGATAAAACTTGTATTCTAATTGACGATATGGTCGACACTGGTGGAACGATTGTTCAGGGTGCGAAGGCATTAAAAGAACGAGGTGCAAAAGAAATCTACATTGCATGTACACACGCAGTCTTCTCTGGGGCAGCGATTGAGCGTTTACAAGATGAGATTGTAAAAGAGGTCGTGATTACCAATACAATTGAATTACCAAAAGAAAAACATTTAGATAAAATCAAAGTACTATCAGTTGCTTCACTCCTTTCAGCAACAATTGACGCTGTTGAAAATGCACAACCAGTAAGTGACGTGTTTAGTATGTTTGAAAAATAGGAGGATCCATGGAAGAAGAGACTAAGATTGAACATGAACTAGACGAAGTTAAAGAGCCAACGACTGAAGTCATTGAAGTGAAACAAGAACAACCCTTGGATGAATATGAAGTAGCGTATCAAAAACTTAAGAAAAGAAATCGTCGTACAGCTATTATTATCTTAACTGTTTTTGCCGTTTTAGTTGTTGGGGCAGTAGGGTATTTTGCGACAACTTATTTATTTGATGGTAAAGCAAAAGGAAATATTCTTTCTGATAAAACAACGATTACCAGTTACTTAGTGCTTGAAGGTGAAGTTAATGTTGATGCTCAAGATAACCAAAGTCAGACATCTTTTACCCTCAAAATTGATGCCAAAAATCAACTCATGTCAATTGATTTTAAAAGTGATGGACAAAGTGGTTCAGCAGTTATTGATGGAAAAACAAAACGTGTCTATTCAAACTCAGGGCAAGGTTGGGAATATGTATCTTTAACAAACAATTTGGGAAGTTTAGGAATGATTGGTGATTTTATTGTGCCAACAACTGATAATATCGCATTACCAGCCATTAATTTAAAAGCACTTGTAGCGCAGTCAAAAGGATACTTAACTTTAAATAAAAATAAAGTAACGCTAAAAAAGGAAACTTATTTATTTGATTTACTTGAGTCATTTGTTAATATGGATGACTTGTATCAAAATCAATATTTTAAAGACAATGGTATTAATTTAAAAGATATTGAATTCATCATTAAAATGATTAAATTAACAGATGCAACAATTGAAACAAATGATGAAGGCATTGTAACCAATTTAGATGTGACATTAGGAATCGATGCATTTGGAACAAAGGCATTTATGAATTTGTCAACTAAACTTGAGTTAGTTGATACATTAGATATTAAAATTCCAACTGACGCTAAAGAAATGACAACACCACTGGATGTTCCATTACCTTAGAGGCAAATGCCTCTTTTTTTATTTTTAATTCATGCTATAATAGTTATTGTGTAGAGGGGGACTATCATGAAAGAAAAACGTTTAGCTATACTTAACTTAACAGCATATCTATTTATGGTCATTTTAAATACATTGGCAATTACATTGCCAGTTAATCAGATCACAACAAAAGAAATTTCTGATAAGTTTCATCATATTTTAACACCGGCTGGTTTTACTTTTATTATTTGGTCAGTTATTTATTTATTACTTTTAATGATGGTCATCTATTTGTTAAAAGTACAAGGAGAAGCAGTCAATCAACTGGGTGGGTGGTTTATTTTATCGTCAATTGCAAATGGTCTATGGATTATTGCGTGGCATTATGAACAGTTGGTTTTGAGTCTGATGTTGACTAGTATCATTGTTGTTAGTTTGATGATCATTTATGTAAGGTTACAAAAAGAAAACAAAAGTAGTCGTAAAATGATGAAAAAGATGATGGTATCACTACCAATCAGTGTTTATTTTGCGTGGTCAATTATTGCGTGGGTTGAGAATCTCGCTGTTGTGCTGGTTCAAGGCCGTGTTAATGGTTTAGGGCTTAGTCAATGGATTTGGGGGATACTTGCAGTATTTGTTGTTTTAGGTATCACAGTGCTTGTGATTGAAACTTGTAAGGATGTGGGGTTTTCATTAACCATCATGTTTGCTTTTTTTGGAGTTTGGGTTGAATTGTTTCAAAGAAAAGAAAGTTATGTGCTACAAGGGGTTGTATTACTCTCAATTGGAATCATTGTTTTATTGTTGATTCAAGCATATCGTAAGAAGGCAAGCGATGATACAAACTAAGGATCTTGTCTTTTTACATATTCATTATCCCAACATTCAAATAAAAAAGAATCAAGTGACTTTCTTAGTTGGTCCCAGTGGTGTTGGTAAATCAACATTGTTCAAGTTGTTTAATCAAACAAAATCACCAACATCTGGACAAATTATTTATGATCAAAGTTTAAATCAAAGCAATCCCGTTGTATTAAGACAAATGATTTCACTTGTATCTCAAGATGTGTTCTTATTTGATGATACCATTGAAAATAATTTCCATCAATTTTATGATCGTAGACATGTCACACGACTAACAGCAGAAGCGATACAGAAATTCCTAGATATCTGTTGCTTACCACTATCATTAAACAAACCAACAGCATTAATGTCAGGGGGAGAAAGACAACGTCTCTATCTTGCTCTATTTTTATCTTTTAAACCAAAGGTTTTATTACTTGATGAACCAACATCTGCATTGGATGCCACAACTGGTATTGATGTTTTAACTAATATCATTCGCTTTACGAAACAAGAAGAAATCACTACCATCATTATATCTCATGATCCTCGTTTGGTTGAGCATTTTCATGAGCAAGTGATTGATTTAGGAGGTAAATAAATGGGTGCTAATGAGATTCAACTCTTTAACTTTATTCTGATGTATGCATTACTGCTTGTGGTCTTAGCCATTATGAAAAAAGCAGGTATTGATAGATCAAAACAATTGATTGTTGCAAGTATACGCATGAGTATTCAATTGATGCTTGTATCAACAATATTTGTTTATGTTTTTGAAAATCCTAGACCAATCTATACCATCATGGCTCTTAGTTTGATGATTACATTTGCATATTTTAAAATTGTTAACCAACAAACAGGTCTCAATAAACAATTTAAACGGATCATTCTGCTTTCAATTACATGTGGTGGATTGTTTGTTTTGTTTTACTTTGTTGGCATTGTCATTCAAGTAAATCCACTTAATCCAAGATATACCATAACACTTGCTGGCATGGTTATTGGGAATGCGATGACTGGAATGAATGTTGGCATCAAATCATTTATGAATGAATTTAAACTAAGAAAAAGTGAAATCCAAACCATGCTTAACCTTGGTGTTGAACCTAAAGAAGTACTACTCCCTATTGTTCGACATTCTTTTGAAGTTGCCTTGTTACCAACACTTAATTCAATGCTTGGAACAGGGATTGTCTTTTTACCTGGTATGATGACTGGACAGATTCTTGCTGGTAGTGATCCAAGAGTTGCGATTATGTATCAAATTGCCATTTTAATTGCGATTTGTGCTGCTGTTGCTTTATGTGTGTATTTATCATTGTTTTATGGTTATCAAACGCTTTATGATGAACAAAAACAAATATCATTTGAAGATTAATGTATGCCAGTAGTCTTACTGTGTTTTATTTTGTATAATAAAAGAGGAGGGATAAAAATGATTCGTTATGTTGATTATTTAAACAATAAAGAAAAGTATCAATTGATTGATGTTCGTGCACCTGAAACAATTGCTGTAACTGGTTCAATTGAAGGTGCAACATGTATTTTCAAAGGTGATTTGTTTGCAAACTATGCTAAATATTTAAATAAAGAAACACATTATATTGTTTATTGTGGCAGTGGCAATAGTGCTGGTATGTTGGAAGCGTTGTTGACTAAAAATGGTTATTTAGTCGATTCTTTAGAAGGTGGATTTAAAGGTTATTTATCATTTATGGAGGAATAATACATATTCCTTTTTTATTTTAGTTGCATCATTGTGCCAGTTAAAGTATAATTAGTATGAAAAGTCATACAGGAGGTAGAGAATGGATAAACGATGTGTATGTGGAACTGTAACAGTAGGGCAAAAAGGTCAGATTGTTATTCCCAAAAAAGCAAGAGATTACTTTAATTATCAAATTGGAGATGAACTCATTGTGTTTGCAGATCCAGAACTAGGGGTTACTTTAGTTAAGGCGGATACCATTGAGCAGCTAAAAAAACTCATAAAAACATATGAAGAAATGGAGGCTTCAAAATGAAAGTTGTGATTGTTGGTGGTGTTGCACTAGGTGCTAGTGCATTGGCAAGACTTAAACGTTTAAAACCGGAAAGTCATGTCATCATGTTTGAAAAAGATGAATATCCTAGTTTCGCCAATTGTGGACTACCCTATTATCTAGGTGGTGTCATCAAAGATCGTTCGAAACTAATTGTTACATCAAAAGAAGCTTTGATGAATCGAACCAAAGCAGAAGTTAGAAACTTTAGTGAGGTTATACGTATATTAAGAGACACAAAAGAAGTTGAAGTCTTGAACCATCAAACAAAGGAAACATATAAAGAGCAATATGATTATTTGATTTTAGGACCTGGGGCTAGTCCGTTTGTGCCAAAAATAGATGGTTTAGATCAAATGAAACATGTCTATACAGTCAGAAATATTGCAGATGTTGATCAAATAGAAGCAAGAATCAATGAAGGCATTAATCATGTAACGATTGTTGGGTCTGGTTTTATTGGTGTTGAAATGGCAGAAAACATGAAACATAGAGGTTTGAATGTAGATGTTTTAGAATTAGGGACACAAATTCTTGCACCTTTTGATGATGAAATGGCTAAGTTATTAAGCAATGAAATGATATTGAATGGTATTAATATTCATTTTGGAACATCAATTAAAAGTATCCAAGATCATACCTTAACATTGACAAACGATACCACGCTTCAAACAGATATGATCATCATGGCAATTGGTGTTGTTCCTGAAACCAAGTTAGCTAAGGAGGCTAAACTTGAGATAGGTGCACTTGGGGGTATTAAGGTCAATGTGCATATGCAAACATCTGATCCGTATATTTATGCAGGTGGAGACGCTATTGAAGTCAATCATTTTATCTTAAATGAACAAACAAAAATTCCGCTTGCTTGGCCAGCTAATCGTCAAGGAAGATTGATTGCCGATCATATTGCAGGGGTAAGTGGTTTTTATGCAGGAACACAAGGTACGTCAGTATTGAAGGTGTTTGAGCTAACTGGTGCAGCAACTGGCATCAATGAAAAAACAGCGAAGCAAAAAGGCATACCGTATCAGGCATTCCATATTGTTAGAGGAAACCATGCAGGGTACTACCCTGATGCAAAGGACATCATCATGAAAGTGCTGTATCATAAAGAAACAAAGAAAGTACTTGGTGCACAAGCAGTAGGACCACAAGGGACAGATAAACGAATTGATGTTGTTGCAACTGCCATCCATTTTGGTGCAACAATTGAAGATTTACAAGCACTTGAACTGACTTATGCACCGCCTTATTCAAGTGCAAAAGATCCAGTTAATATTGCAGGTTATGTGGGTCAAAATATTGAAGATGGACTTAACCATCCATTCTATGTACAAGATATTGAAATGCTTAAGGGTAAAGCTCAAATCATTGATGTACGCACCAAAGAAGAGTTTGAAAGTGGGCACATTGAAGGTGCAATTAATATCCCGGTTGATGATTTAATATGTCAAAAAGATCGTATTGATTTTAATGCGCCAGTTTATGTTATGTGTCGTGTTGGGCTACGTGGATATGTCGCTGCGACGCAACTTAGAGCACTAGGATTTGAACAACCAATCTACAATCTAAGTGGTGGGTATAAATTATATGAGGGGTATGTTAAATATGTTTAATTTATTTAAGAAAGCACCAAGCATTAAGATAAGTGAAGTTGACAATCAAAATGCCCCTATGTTAATCGATGTGCGAAGCAAAAATGAGTATCAAAATGGTCATATTCCTAGAGCTAAAAACATTGTTATGGATACATTACTTGCAGATCCAAGTAAATACTTAAAAAAAGATCAAACGTATTATATTGTTTGTCAAAGTGGTATGCGCTCAAAAAGAACAGTCAAAGCGCTTATTAAAGAAGGGTATGATGTTGTGAATGTATCGGGTGGTACTATGAGTTATCAAAATCAATTGAAAAGAGGAAAATAAAATGAAATCAATTAAAGTAACAGATTTAGATCAATACAAAGACCAAGAAGTGATTGACATTAGAGAAGTAGATGAATATGAAATGGGTCATATCCCTTATGTTAAAAACATTCCAATGATGGGCCTTATGTTTAATCCAGAACAATTTTTAGAAAAAAACAAAACCTATTACATTGTATGCCAAAGCGGTGGAAGAAGTGCTGCTCTTTGTCAAGAGCTTGAACAAAAGGGATATGATGTAGTTAATGTTCTAGGTGGTACAGGTAGTTATTTAGGTGAGTTAGAAAGATAGAAAGTTGAGTAATAGTGTGTTTAGTAGATTAAAGAATAATCAGTTATTGTTTTTAGTGACATTGAGTTTCCTTGTACTAGGTTTCGTCAATATTCATTTTGCATTATTAGGTTTCATTTGTATGTCAATACCATTGATTTTGCTTGTTAAAACGAATAAAAAAACACATTGTCAAGGATATTGTCCTAGAGCCAATATGTATCAAAAATTAAAACACATCAAATCAAATAATAAAGTACGAAGAATGCCTAAATGGATGATGAGTAAGCAAGCAAAAGATGTCGTGTTTGGATACTTTTTAGTTAGTCTTAGCATCATGATCATAACAACCATTATGGTTGTGATTGGTAGAACACAACCGATGTTAAGTGTTCGATTGTTCATTGTGATCCCAGTTGGACCTTTGCCACAATTGTTTGAAATTGAATCTTTACCATGGTTAATACATTTATCATATCGAATGTATTCAATGATACTATCAACCACATTGTTGGGGTTAATGCTAGGTGTTTTGTATCAACCAAGATCGTGGTGTGTTGTTTGTCCGATTACATCAGTGTCAGATATGTACTTAAGCAATAAACGTGTTAAATAAAGGAGGAAACTCCTTTTTTTGCTAGTTATTTTAAGCTCAAAGCTGTATAATAGACAAAGAAGAAGGTGTAAAAATGAGTTATATTAAAATAGAAAACTTAGTCAAAACCTATCAAATGGGTGATGTAACAATTAATGCTTTAAATGGTGTTTCGATGGAAATGGAACAAGGGGAATTGGTTGTGATTGTTGGCGCTAGTGGGGCCGGAAAGACAACCCTTTTAAACATAATTGGGGGTATGGATCATCCAACGAGTGGATCATTGATGATTGATCAACAAATGATTTCTAATCTAAATAGAAAAGGATTAACTAAATACCGACGTGAAGATGTTGGCTTTGTTTTTCAGTTTTATAATTTAATTCCTAATATCACAGCACTAGAAAATGTTGAAATGGCATGTGAAGTGGCAAAGCAACCATTTGATGCGAAGACGATACTTGAATCTGTTGGACTTGAGGGAAGGGTTGATAGTTTTCCTTCACAACTATCAGGGGGGCAGCAACAACGTGTTGCCATCGCTCGTGCACTTGCTAAGCATCCTAAACTATTGCTTTGTGATGAACCAACAGGTGCCTTGGACTATCAAACAGGTAAATCAATTTTAGCGTTGCTACAAAAGATGTGTAAGGATTATCAAATGACGATTGTTGTCATTACGCATAATCAGGCAATCACACCCATTGCATCACGAGTTATTCGTATGAAAAATGGGGGTATAGAAAAACACTATATCAATTCAAGCCCAGTAGCGGTAGAGGATATTGAGTGGTAATATGAAAAAGACAATGTTAAAAAATATCTTTAGAGATATTAAGTCGTCAAAATCAAGATTTATCTCATTGATGATGATTACACTTGTGGGTGTGGCAACATTTACAGGTGTTTTGAGTGTCACGCCAATGATGCAAACAAATGCTAACCGTTACCTCAATAATCAAAATCTATTTGATGGTCGTATCATTGATCCTATGGGCATATCAAAGGAACAAGTAGATCAAGTTTTAAATCAAGTTGATATCCGTGAATGGGAACAAAGTTATACACTAGATTCAATGGTTGAACTTGGATCGACACAAGTGGTGGCACGGTTATATTCTGGAGATGACTTAAATCAAGTCTATATTATTGAAGGAAGAGATATCAATCGTGATGATGAATGCTTAGTTGATAAAGGAAGTGCTTGGGCGCTTAATCAGACTGTGACAGTTTCACAAAATGTTGCAGGTCAAATCATTAAAAAAGAATGTCAGGTTGTTGGGATAGGTTATTTTCCTCAATCAATGAGTCGTAATCATAGGGGTGTGAGTACTTTGGGCACGGGTCGTATTCAAATGTTGATCCATGTTAAAACATCATTTGTGGATGCGTTTGTAGGACACTTCATGAAACCAAATACGTTGAGTTTTACTTTGAATGGTGGCCAAGATGTGAGTACATTTTCAGATGCTTATTTAGAAAAAGTAGACACCGTTCAACAACTTGATACTATTTTTAGTCAAAACGCTCAAATTGAAACTCGAAGAACCAATTCAAGTATTGAGGCATATTATCAAGATTCATCTAAGATTAATGAAATAGCGGCTGTTTTCCCATTAATTTTTTATGTGGTTGCGGCCTTAGTTGGTTCAACAATTATGTCTCGTATGATTGATGATCAAAGAACGCAAATCGGTTTATATAGTGCTTTAGGTTATGATCGGATTCAAATCATTTTCTACTATATGATCTATGCCTCAGTTGCAGTCATGATTGGGGCAACATTAGGTGTTGTGATTGGGTTTAACTTAATTCCAAGAGCAGTGTTATCTGCATATCAAGCAATTTATCAAATGAGTGTTACATCAATTGTTTTTGTACCACATGTGGCTATAATCGGTGTGGGGTCGATTCTTCTTTTAATTGTTGGGATTGCTTGTTTAGCAGCTTACTCAAGCACAAAAGAAACAGCTGCATCCTTAATGCGACCAAAAGCACCGGTAGCTGGTAAACATATCATGCTTGAACACATTACCTTTATTTGGAAACATCTATCATTTATGAATAAAGTAAGTTCACGCAATCTGTTTCGATATAAAAAACGACTGTTTATGACGTTGTTTGGGATCATTGGATGTAGTAGTTTACTGATGACAGGATTTGGACTTCAAACATCTATTACACCAATAACGGGGCGTCAATTTGATCAAATTATGACACACCAAGCCTATGCCATTACAAGCCCAATGAACGATAAACAAATGGCATTGTTTAATGCAACATTAAAAGATGAACCATCAATTGATTATGTTGCAGGTATGTTTCAATCGGTGTTGAGTGTTTCAAGTCATGACCAACTTGAAAGTGCAAATATTGTGAGCACAAAAAACATAGATGACATGAATCGTATGTATCAATTTTTTGAACAAAGACAACCCTTTGAGATGAAAGAAAACGATGTCATCATAAGTCGTAAACTTGCAAAACTGTTAAACATCCAAGTCGGAGATTCGATTGATGTTGATTTCAATCAAGGCGACCAAAAATTGGTTGTGACTGGTATTACAGACATGTATATAGGCCATTATGTTTTTGTTGGTATGTCCAACATGACAATAGATTTACCAGTGAATCAGTTATTGATTCAATCTTCAAATGTTGAAAAAGCAGTTGAACAATTAAGCACAAAAGATGGGGTTTTAATGGTTCAATCCATGAATGATGTCAAAGTCATCGTTAAAGACTCCATGAAAGGACTCAATAATGTTGTGTACATACTTATTGGATTTGCTGCAATGCTCGTATTTATTGTGTTATTTAGTTTGACGTCAATTAATCTAAGTGAACGAAGAAGAGAACTAGCGACACTTAAGGTATTGGGGTTTTATGAAGGCGAAGTGGCATCCTATGTATTTAAAGAAAACATGATTCTGACGATTGTAGGGGCATTGATGGGGTTAGGTGTTGGAACAGTGATGCATCGTTTTGTCGTTACAAGAGCAGAAATGCCTGAGCTTTACTTTATTAAAACACAACCACTAATGAATTATCTTTTGACATTTGCAGCAACCGTACTGTTTTCAGCGCTTGTCAGCCTTGTGATGAAACGCTTTATCACAAAGATTGATATGGTGGAATCGCTCAAGTCAAATGAATAAAAGAGATGTCATGAGTATGGGTTACTTTAAAAAGAGAAACAAAATGTTGATAAAACTGTTTCTCGATATGAAAATAATGAAAAGCAAAACATGGTCATTTAATTTGATGTAAGCACCGAACAATTTAATTAACTTAAGAAGGTGTTGTCTTGAAAGTTAGTGATGTGTTTTTAAGCAGGAAATGATTAGGTAAAGAAAGAAGGGCAAGATGAAAACATATAAAAGTATCTTATCAGTACATGAAACACAATGTGCAGTTAAAGAAGCAAAGGATCACTTTGAACAATTATTAAGCAACTATCTAAATTTAATGCGTGTATCTGCACCTTTGTTTGTACCAAAAAGCAGTGGCTTAAATGATGCCTTAAGTGGACGTGAACAAGCTGTATCTTTTGAAGCAAAATCAATTGAAGATGAAACTTTAGAAATTGTTCATTCACTTGCAAAATGGAAACGATATGCACTAGGTCGTTACCAAATAGCGCCACGAACAGGTATCTATACAGATATGAATGCCATTAGAAAAGAAGAAACACTTGATGCATTGCATTCTATTTATGTCGATCAATGGGATTGGGAAGTGTGCATTACTCAAAATGAACGCCAACTTGATTATTTAAAAACGACAGTTAATCGTATATATCAAGCGCTTGTTGAAACAAAGACATGGATTAATCAACTGTATCCGCAGTTATCTCATGAGTTATCCCCAACCATTACGTTTCTTACAACAGAAGAGTTACTTCAAATGTATCCTGAGTTAACACCTAAAGACAGAGAACATGAAGCGGCAAAAAGATTTGGAAGTATTTTTTTAATGGGTATTGGTGGAAAGCTTAGTGATGGAACGTTGCATGATTTAAGGGCACCTGATTATGATGATTGGTCGATGAACGGTGATTTGATTGTTTATCATCCAACACTTGATTGTGGTGTGGAACTGTCATCGATGGGGATTCGTGTTGACCGTGAAGCAATGAAAAAACAGTTGGTTGAAAGAGATGTTTCACAAGATGCCTATCGTATGTATCATCAAATGATTTTGAATGATGCCTTACCATTGTCTATTGGTGGGGGCATTGGACAATCTCGTATTTGTATGATTTTCTTAGAAAAAGCCCATATTGGTGAGGTTCAAGCATCTATTTGGGATAAAAAGACAATTGATGATTGTGAAAAAATGGGTATTATTTTGCTTTAAGGGTACCCTTTTTTTGAGTTGGTTGTTATAATGAAGAGGAGGTGATTGAATGGATTATATGATAAGAGGACTAGCATTAAATGGTCATGTCCGTGTATTGGCTTGTCAAACAACTGAAATGGTTAACGAAGCAAGAAACCGTCATCAAAGTTATGCAACGGCGTCTGCTGCTCTAGGAAGACTCATGAGTGTGGGTGCAATGATGGGTGTGATGTTAAAGGGAGAAGAAAAACTGACATTACAAATACAAGGAGATGGGCCTATAGGTACCATGATGGTAGATGCTAATGCACAAGGACTTGTGCGTGGTTTTGTTGCCAATCCACAAGTGTATTTGGTATATAATGATTCTAATAAATTAGCAGTTGGTCAAGCAGTGGGACAAGGAACTTTAACAGTAATTAAAGATCTTGGTTTAAAGGAACCTTATACAGGTCAAGTTAATTTGATGAGTGGTGAAATTGGTGAAGACTTTGCTTATTACTTTGCTTTAAGTGAACAAACGCCGTCTGTTGTAAGTGTTGGTGTTCTAGTAAACCCAGATGAAAGTATTTTAGCTAGTGGTGGTCTAATCATACAAATGATGCCAGAAGCAACAGAAGAAGATATTACTTATGTTGAAACAGTTATTAAACAATTAAAACCGATATCGAGTTTAATTGAATCAGGACAAACACCTGAAATGATTGTTGAATCGCTGTTTGATGATTTCAATTGTTTAGCAATGCAACCCCTTCATTATCATTGTCCTTGTTCAAAAGAACGTTTATCAAAAGCCATTCAATTGCTAGGTAAAGAAGAAATAAGTCAAATGATTGAGACAGAACATGGATGTGAAGCGCGTTGTGAGTTTTGTGGACAAACCTATACATTTGACGAAAAAGAGCTTTATGCCATTAAGGAGGAAATGTAATGATTGAGTTTAAGTCGTTATCAAAAGTTTATAATAAAACAAAGAAAGCTGTAGATGATTTAAACCTAACAGTTGAAGATGGTCAAATTGTTGGGTTTATTGGTCCAAATGGGGCTGGTAAAACAACCACAATTAAAATGTTGACAGGTATCATTGCTCCAAGCACTGGGGATGTTTGTATCAATGAAAAAAGCATCACAAAAGAGCCATTGGAAGCAAAGAAATTATTTGGCTTTGTACCAGATAATCCCGATATGTATTTGCGTTTAAAAGGGATTGAGTATCTTAACTTTATGGCTGATGTTTATCAAGTAGATGCAAGAGTTAGGGTAGAAAGAATTAATGAGTTGTCTAAAAAATTTAGCTTGGAACAAGCATTGAATGATAAAATAGGTAGTTATTCTCATGGTATGAGACAAAAGATTGTGATAATGGGGGCATTAATTCATGATCCTTATCTTTGGATTTTAGATGAACCAATGACAGGTCTTGATCCTCAATCTGCATATGAATTAAAAGAAATGATGCGCGAACATGCGAATAAAGGGAAAGTTGTTTTCTTTTCAACACATGTATTAGAGGTTGCAGAAAAGCTTTGTGATAAAGTCATCATGATCAATCATGGGAAGGTTATATTTGAAGGTACACTTGATACACTTAAAGCGATGCATCAAGATCAAACATCATTAGAAATGATATTCTTGGAGATGACTAAAAATGGCTAGGGTATGGTTATTAACAAGGGTATTACTTAAGAGTGTTGGACAAGAATCAAAAAAACCAATGAGACTCTTTTTGATTTTTGTTTTGGCATTGATTGGTATTGTACCACTTGGATTCATGTTTGGGTTTTTGTTTAAACTGATGTTTGAAGTGGTTGCACCACTTAATCAACAAGTCTTTATTTTAGGGATTATACTAAATTTAGGCATGATGGTCACATTTATTTTTGCTTTCTTTACCATACCTGCGCTATATTACTATGGTAATGATATAGAAAGTATTCTACCATTACCATTTAAACCTTCTGAAATTATTTTGGCTAAGTTTTTAACAGCGATGATTTATGAATACGCTGTTGTTGCATTGTTTTTCTTACCAGCAATGATAGCTTATGGTATCGTTTTTGGATTAAATTTAGCATGGGGAGTTGCATTGGTTGTAGGAGCCCTTTTCTTTCCGATTATGCCTGTTATCTATGCGTCTATCTTAGTCATGATTATTATGCGTTTTTCTAAGATTTTTGCAAATAAAGAACGATTTGGACTGATAGCTGGTCTTCTAGGATTAGCGATAGGGATTGGATTTAATCTTTTTTCTCAGAGTGCTTTTCAAGGTAACGCTAATTCAATGATTGATTTGATTCAATCTAATCAAAGCTTGCTTTCAATGATATCAACGATATTCCCACTTTCAATCTTTTTATCAAAGCTTGTTGAAGGAGGATGGATTTATCTTTTATGGATTATTTTAATCCATGTTGCAGCGCTTTGGATCATGCTTATTGTGAGTCAAGCAATTTATTTTGATGGCGTTTTAAATGTATCAGGAAGCAACAGCAAAAAACAAAAACTAACAAATGAGCAGCTTGTCTTTAAGAGTCAAAAAGGATCAATTCTTAAAAGCATCATCATGAAAGAGTTTCGTGATATGACGCGATCTTCAATTTATTTCATGAACTTGTTGGTCATCAGCTTTTTAATGCCAGTTTTACTTCTTATTCCATTCTTTGCCTCAGGTAATCCAGGTGAACTTTCTTTATTAGTTGGGTCTATTAACTTTGGACATCCTATGATTGTGAATGGGATCATCATAGCATCTTTTGCAATTGGTATCTTTTTAGCAGGAACAAACAATATTGCAAGTACTGCAGTGACTAGAGAAGGGCAAAACTTCTTTGTTATGAAAATGATCCCAGTATCTTATAAAATACAATTGTTGGGTAAAATGATTCCAGGGATGATTGTTGGGGCTATGGCTTGTATTTTAAGTTTTGGTGTTATTGGGATTTTATTAACGATACCAGTGCACATTGTGTTGTTGGCTATTGCTTTTTCTATACTAGGAGCACTTACAGTATCAAACATTAATTTATGGATTGGATGCATTAAACCTAAACTTGATTGGACGACTGAAGCGCAAGCAGTTAAACAAAGTGTTGTAGCCCTTGTTGGTATTTTATTAAGTATGGCACTTGGTGGTGCAATGATTTTATTGTTTTTTATTCTTGATCAATCATTGATTATCATTGTTGGTATTGTATTATTGATTGCGACTGTCTTTAGTTTACTTGGATGGACTTTAGCCAATAAAGCATTCAATCGTTTTGCAAGCAACTATTAGGAGGCTTTATGTTAGAACTATTAAAAGCGGTTTTGATTGGTATTGTTCAAGGAATCACTGAGTGGTTACCAATTAGTAGTACTGGTCATATGATTTTGTTTGAAAAATTGGTGACATTTCAATCTTCTCCTGAATTTATGGCGATGTTTCGAGTGATGATTCAATTGGGGTCTATTATGGCTGTTGTTCTTTTGTATTTCCATAAACTCAACCCGTTTTCACCTAAAAAAACACCTAAAGAAAGACGAGGTACACTTGATCTTTGGGTCAAAGTGTTGATTGCTTCTATGCCTGCAGCAGTTATTGGACTTTTATTTGATGATCTTCTTGATAAATATTTATATAACTATATTGTGGTTGCTTTGATGCTCATTATTTATGGTGTTTTATTTATTGTTGTAGAAAACAATGCAGCAAGTAAACAACCACGCATTCAATCATTTAAACAAATGACCTATAAAGAGGCAGTATTGATTGGAGGGTTTCAAGTATTAGCATTAATTCCCGGTACATCAAGATCTGGCGCAACCATCATGGGCGCGATTTTAATTGGATCCTCTAGACTTGTTGCCACAGAATTTTCGTTTTTCTTAGCGATTCCAGTGATGTTTGGCGCGAGTTTACTAAAATTGATTAAATTTGGATTTGGCTTTAGTGTCCTTGAATTATCAACATTATTTGTGGGTATGCTAGTGGCTTTTGTGGTGTCGTTATTTGCGATTCGATTCCTTATTGGCTATTTAAGAAAAAACGATTTCAAAATATTTGGCTATTATCGCATTGCACTTGGTCTTATTGTTTTGTTGTTTTTCCTTATTTTTTAGTTCGCTTAATTTGACAAAATGATGTTAAATAGATACTATTAAATAAAGGGGGTCAAACATGGATGTAGTTATAGTAGGTGCAGTTGCTGGTGGGATGTCAACGGCTTCACGTTTAAAACGTTTGTTAAAAGATGAAGTTAATATCATCGTTTTTGAACAAGGGGAAGAAGTCTCTTATGGTGCTTGTGGTATCCCATTCTATATTTCTGATCATATTAAACAAAAAGAGCATTTATTTGCAAGAACAGTTGAACAGTTTATTGAAGAGGGGATTGATTTACGCATTCATCATCGTGTTGAGTCTGTCGATTCGGTGAATAAAACGATTTGTGTTAAACAATTGGAAACAAATGAAATGATTACACAGTCTTATGACTATTTAGTCATTGCAAGTGGTGCAAGTGTTAATCGATTTGCGCCAATGGATCAAACTTATGATAATTTATTTGAAGTTAGACAAGTCATTGATGGAACAAACATCAAAGACATGCTTAAAAAAGAAACAACTAAAAAAGTAGTCGTTGTTGGTGCTGGATTTATTGGTATGGAAGTTGCAGAGGCTTGTAAGGTTTGGCATAAAGATGTAACCATTGTAGAATTTGCTCCAAGAGTGATGAGTCTAATGGATGAAGAAATCACGCAAGCATTAGAAGCAAAAGCCATTGAATCAGGTATTGAGTTAATGCTTAATTCAAAAGTTGTTAAGTTTGAATCAAATGAACAAGTAATCAGTAAAGTGCATATTGAAACAAACAATGGGATTCAAATTGTTGATGTTGACATGGTTATTAATTGTGCGGGTATTAAACCAAATACATCATTTATTGATGGTGTTGATAAAGCGTTTAATGGTGCACTGATTGTTGATCACCATATGGAAACAAGTGTTAAAGGTATTTATGCTGCTGGTGATTGTAGTATTATGTTATCTAGTGTCACCAATCAATTGACTTATGCACCACTTGGAACAAATGCAAATAAACAAGGACGTATCATTGCAGATGTGCTTGCAGGTAATAAACCCAAACCATTCAAATTAATTTCAAGTAGTGGTTTAAAATTCTTTAACTTAAATGCAGCAAAAGTGGGCGTTTCTGAACAAGAAGCAACACGCTATGAATTAAACTTTAAAACCCATGTAATAACAGGAAATGCTTATGCAGGTTATTACAGTAATAAAGAAAAAATACTTGTAAAGGTAATTTATCATCCAGAGACACGTGTGATTATGGGTGCACAACTGGTTGGAGAAGGCGCCGTTGTGGAACGTGCGAATTATTATGCTTTAGCAGTATACAATCATATGACAGTAGATCAATTTGGAATGATGGACTTTGCTTATTCGCCACCATTCAATGGCGTCTGGGACGTTGCACAAATTGGATCAAACACGATAAAATAAGCTGATCTTTGATCAGTTTTTCTTATGCTTAAAGGAGGCAAAACATGCAAGATTTAGATTTTACGACTTATCCATTAAAGAAACTTTTATGGAAATTAGCTTTACCTATGATGGTTGCATTTTTAGTGCAAGCATTGTATAACACTGTAGATGCCATATTTGTTGGCCAATATGCAGGAAACCAAGGAGTTGCAGCATTAGGGGTTGTCTTTCCTCTACAATTAATGTTAGGCACAATTTCAATTCTTTTTGCAGCTGGTGGTGCATCGTTGATATCCATTGCGCTTGGGCAAAATAAAATACATAAAGCCAATGAAATTGTGACTGTTCAATTTATATTAGGGATGGGTTTTACCATCATCACAACCATTCTCTCATATATCTATCTTGAACCCATAATGATCTTTTTTGGAGCGACACATCCACAAGTACTCTTGTATACCAAAGAATACATGAACATTGTACTGTTAGGAATGGGGTTTGTTGCCTTTTCTACGCTTTTATCATATATGCTTAGAAGTCAAGGTTTAACCAAACAAAGTATGATGTTGATGATTGTCGGTGCTGTAACAAACATGATATTGGACCCAATTTTAGTATTTGGTTTTAACATGGGAATCGCAGGTGCCGCTTATGCAACCATCATTGCTCAATTAGCGAGTGCTCTTGTCGCACTATATTACATGCTGTACTTAAAACAAACGATTAAACTTACAACGATTCACCCATCACAATTATGGTATTCTGGAAAGAAAATAACGATGCTTGGCTTATCAAGCTTTTTAGGAACGACAATGTTTTCAGTTGTACTAATTGTCTCTAATAGAGTGCTTGTGACACATGGAACGGAAGTAGATATTGCATTGTTTGCAACCATCATTAAACTATCTCAATTACTCATTTTACCAATTTTTGGGCTTGTGTCTGGGATGCAACCAATAGTAGGGTATAACTATGGTGCAGGTCATAACGATCGCGTTAAACAAACATTTAGATTAGCACTAAAATATGTCTTCATTTTTATGTTTGTTGGGTCAATCATCATTGTTCTATTCCCACAAGCGATTATGAGAATTTTTACATCAGAACCATTACCTGATTATTTACCAGTGCAACTATCTTATATTGGATTTGTTGGTTCAGGAATTGTGATCACATGTTTCAATTATTTACAATCATTGAATTTAAAGTTTCAAGCACTCATTTTATCTTTATTAAGACAAGTAATCTTGTATATTCCGATGGTACTCATCTTATCACCATTAGTGGGGACGTACGCAGTTTGGATTGCATTGCCTGCTGCAGATATCATTGCTATGGTCATTGCTTACGTTGTCACGATGAGGGCTGAACATAAATTATTACATACAAAATAACTGTTTGCTAGGGTTAATTCACTGAAGTAGAGCTATAAGAAGGAGGTTTATTATATGGTATATAATTTCAAAGGGTCAATGATTCGGTTATTTGGACGCATTGTGATACAAGTGTTTGTGTCATTTACGCTAATGTTTTTCTTGGCAGTTACGCTATACAGTTTAAAACAACCAATAAATGATGGTATCATATTTTTAGTAGGTATAATTTATTTTATCTTCGCTTCTTTACGCTGTGTTTTTCAAGTATTTACAAGTGTTAAGATTGATGAGCATACATTAAACATTACAACTATTGGAAAACAGCCAGTTGTTTATGAAAAGCAAAGCATACAAGTTGAATTAAAAGTGTCGAATTGGCGTATGTATGGCGCACCTGTTTATGGACGCTATATATTGATTATAAAAGAACTAGAAGGACGGATAATCGCTAAACACAACTTAAGTGGGTTATCAGCAAAAGATATCCCAGTCTTAATGAACCAATTTGAAAAAAAACAATCCACGAGCAAAAAGCATTTAGAACAACTTAGTAACCAACAGTTTGAGCCAATGATCTATCAAGTAGGCATAGACGCACGTGCAGCAAATGCAGGATTAAGGAATGTTATGTTGATCTTGTTTATTGGGTTGCTTTTGTTTGCAGGGATTGATTATATGAATCCAGATAATGAAAGTATGTATGTATTGATGCTTATGATGGCAGGATTTTTCTTTATTATTTGGTTACTACTGGCACTACAAAAAAGCCCACATGTATACCCAAAACAAATTGGTGTAAGCAAGGAGGGTTTAATCATCAATCAACAAGTTATTCTTGCTAGTGATATTGAACGTGTTTTCTATACACCAGTGAAATCAGAGCGAGTAATGCTCACACTTATGATTCAATTAGTTAGTGGTAAACAAGTTCGTTTTCTATTAGGGAAACAATATGTTGCCAACAAACAAGAAAGAAGCAAGTTCAATCAGTACCCAGAGTTTATTCAAACTTTGAAATCCTATTTTAAAGATCGACAAGGTGTCTTAATTGAAGATGCGAATCATGCGTATACAGTAGTAACTAAATGAACCTCTTTCGAGGTTCATTTCATTTATAAAGTACTTGAGTGAGTAGTTGCTTAAAGAAATTACCATCATCTTCTTGATTGACAATGATTAATACATTATTTAAAACAAAATCAACAAACACTTTTTGAGAATAATGCTCATCCCATTGAATACAAACATGTTCATCTTTTTGTAATTGTTGGATCAGTGAGTCTTTTAATTGTTGATATGTTTCATTGAGACGAATTGCACCTCTTTTTTTAGAAGATTGAACATGATCCATCAAGACTTTTCCTTGCTGATCCATGTTTTCTTTTAAAGTGTGAAGCATATAATTAACACAATCAACAAAAGAACTCGAATGATGCAATTGAATGGTTTCAATGGCTTGTAACCAGTACTCAGTTGCGAGTGCTAGAAGAATTTCATCTTTTGATGAAAAGTAATTATAAATTGTGCCGGGCACAACATTTGTTTTATTAGATAGATGTTTAATTGTAATTGCATCAATGCCTTCTTCTCTTAATATTTGATGAGCAGCAAGTAACAAGTCATTTCGCATACTACTATTCTTGAAATTCATTTTAACACTCCTTCCATTGTATAGTGTCAGTATATAACGTTTATCAGTGTTTGTCAATTGGAATTATTTTTATTTGTGTATATTTTTTAAAAATTTTCAATTATTAGTTATGAGTTAAATAATACATATATAAAAGAATGATATTAAGGCCTACTTAAAAGCCAATAATAACCAATCCATTGTGAAGCCTTCATGCTATCATTGACTTGATTAACCTTATATATAATAGGTGGGAAATGATAAATGGTAATCTTCTTAGTTTATTATGGCCTATGGGCTTACGAATTAGATTACTTTACTTTATTTATGGTTGTTTAATATTGCTTATTTGTGCAAAAAATTGTACAATTAATTTGTTTGAGACATTTTTGTCGTTTTTTCGTCACGAGTGTTTGTTGATTTCGGAATAATGAGCCGCAATACACGAATAATCCAACGAGGTTAAAGGAGATATAGGGTGAAACAATTAATTTTTAAACAATTTAAACGAACAATCATGATTATAACCATGGCGTTTTTAGCTTTGAATAGTGTCATGCCATTCTTGCACGCACAGGAAGTGATTAATCCAACCGTAAGTGCTAATGGGGTGACCTTTAATGTGTCTATCGCCAAAAGTTTAGATGGAGTGAGACCAGCGGACACTCAGTTTGCAAATGAAGACACAATTGATCTTGCTAATATCAATCGATATGACATGTTTTATGCTTATCTAAAGATTGAGTATGTTAATAATTCTGGTTTTACACTTAATAATGCATCAATTACCATGCAATTACCAAAACTTGGAGAGGCTGGCTACTATGAGGCAGTCACACAGTATAATAGTCCCGCAAATTGGGTTGCTTATCCCAATACACCTACTGGTGATGGGAACTCTGTTTTTAACTCTGATAGTTTGTCTATTAGTCCGACAACGAGACTCATGACATGGACAGGTACAACAATCGATGATGGAAGCAATGGGACAGTATATGTCAAAATACCGATGCGTGATCCTTATACTAAGCTTGGTAGCTTCATTTACCAAGTTGCATTTCAATTTGAACAAAATGGGACACCAGTCAATCTTCCTTCTTCAGCACAACTAACCATTAATGGGCAAGATGATCAACCAACTTTCTCAATGGCTAAAGAAGCTGACTTGGGGTTTATCCCAACCGAGGTTGATGCAGATCAATATTTTTATGTTAAATACAAAATTACGACAAATTTCAGTCCTTACTTTAGTTTGCCTAAAAGAAACTACGAATATGATCGGTTTTTGTATTCAGGAAAAATCAACATACCTATTCCAACTAATGCACAACTAATGGTTCCTCCAGGTGCTTCAACAGTTAATAATGGTGTCATAAGCATTGATGCAGGTATTGCTCACAATACCTATATTGTCTTGCGTTACCTAAAAACAGATTTTCCTGATCCTAACCAAAATGTTTCGATTGATGGTAGTTTTAGTGGTCGTTTTATCGGTGATGCAGTGTTAACTCAATATGTAGCGGGATCAGATTACGAATTGATTCATCCCATTGGAACTGGTTCAATAATCCCAGTGGCCACACTAGGTCACATCAATACATTGGTGCCAGATTATCCAATATCAGAAGAAGCGCTAAAAACTGGTTCATTATCATTTACCTATGCTTCAAACTTTTTAAATAGAACAAATGATAGCATTCGTGGTAATGAGCTTTTGTTTGAATACAATGGCGTTGCTTACATCAAAGATGGCGTTATTTTACCAACAACTTATGGCATTAATATGATATATTTACAAATTGCTTTATGGACTGGAACGCTTGATGATCAACATCCAATGAGTTTGTCCATTACTGTTTACTTTGATGATGGTTCTTCAGAAGTCCTTAGTACCTATACACAAGCGCAGCTCATCGCCAACAATGGTGGTGTTTTATATGAAGGAAATGTACCTGGAGTAGCTGGTGGGTACCAACCACCTGAAGGTAAGGTTGCAAAAAGAGTCGTTTTTCAAGTGATGAATCCAGCTGTTGGATTTAAAATACAACCCTATGTTAATGGGTATGTTTGGGATTATCCAACACAAGGCGCTGATGCATTACGTTTGATGAGAAACACATATCTTTACGGAGATGATTTAGGCCAGGGAAGACCTGTTGCCACTGGATCTGGTGATACCAGTCATGATGTTGCCATTGTTAATAATACATTGTTTGAGCCTTTATTTTCAATCGAAAGAGTGTCTCAAGGCACTGTTAATCCAGGAGGCATAGATACAGTTAAACTACAAACGACATTTGCCGATAAATCAAAACAAAGCTTTGTGAATCCCGAGTTTGATGTCCTCTTACCGGCTGGTTACACTTTTTATGATTATGTTGATCAAACAACAGAAACCAACTCAAAAAATATTGCAGTTTTTAATTTGCCTGATGGACGACTTAAAGATCATGCTTACACTATAGAGCAAATACCAAATTACAATGGTACTGGAAGAATGTTATTGCGAATTAAATATGAAGGGATTCTCCAAGTTCATGAAATCTTAGCTGGTAATTTGAGCATTAAAGCAGCTGAGTATTTACTAGAGGGAGATTACCAACTAGAGGGGTATTTTGCTGCTGAAAATCTAGGTGAAGCCAATCAGTTGAGTGGTAATTTGACGCCTTATACACTTGATACACAAGATATGAACGGAAATGGGAAAATCGATGATTATATTTTTGGTAGCGTTAATAAAACCTTAACAATATCAAGAGGTGTTGGTGTTTCTTTGTACTCACAAATGAAGGGGACATTTGATCCACAACTAACTGGAAATGCTACAACAAAACAAAATTCTTTGGTGGAAGCTGCATTAACATTGTCTTATAATGGCGTAACACCTATAAACGAGATTCAATTGGTAACTATCCTTCCTTTTGAGGGAGATGGCAAAACACACTATGGTTCAGAAGAAGATGGGCAACGTGTTCATCTAGCGGCTCCAGTTGATATTTCAGCTTATCCTGGTGCAACTGTTTATTATAATCTTACACCTACTGACTTCCCACTTCATGGTGGATGGACAACAAACTTTACCCCAGATGCAAGAGCTGTTCGTATTGCGTTTGATCCTGCATTTGAAATGGAAAGTGGTGGCAATGAGTTGGTAAGTGTACCTTTGCAACTGCAAGTACCAGGTACAGAAGATGCAAGCCAGTTGAGCGAAGTTCAAGGTGTAGGGTATTTACCAATTAAAGCCTTTAGCAATCGTGACATTGCTGGTTTGATAGGGGCATCTAGCCAAGTCACAAGCCTTGCTCTAGGTATCCAAACACAAATTTTCTATGATCAAAATGCAAATGGTATAAAAGATGTTGAAGATAGTTGGCTTGAACATGTAAAAGTAAGCATATTTAATTTATCGGATGATCCTTTGACAAGTGAGCCTTTATATCAAGGTGAAACAGATGCAAACGGTTATGTTTCGTTTGTTGATGGATTCAAGGGCATTCATTTTAACTTACAAGGTTATCGTATTGTGACACACTTACCAAATGAAGATCTAGTTCGTGTTGGGAATATCGGACAAGTCACAACCAATCAGTTAGGTGAACAAGGTGTGGTATTCAATACCAATCAACAACTTATTCATGTAGTATCCGCTTTTTCACCTAAAACGATGAGCATACAAGGTTCCTATTGGCAAGATTATGAAACAATACCAAATGGTATGAAAGACCCGCATGATTTGCTCAACAACACTGTTAATCGAGTGGTCCGCCTCTTCAATCTTGATGAAGGTGTTTATATGGAACCAAAAGCATTGATTCAAGCAGATGGTCGTTATCAACTAGATGGAATCGTCATTGGCCCTCGTTACCGTGTTGAGTTTGAATACGTGAGTACGAGTGAAGAACCATCAGTTCTTGCTCAAAATAACGTGACTAAAATAACGAATAATGTTCTAGGCTATACTTTTGAAAGCCATGGTAAAAATCAAGGTGATATTCAAACAGTAGATGCTGCAATGATTCAAAATGGTACAATTCATGTAAGATTCACTTCGGATGGAAACAACACCATTGGACCAATAAAAACGATGAGTCGCTCATTACCAACGACTTATACTGCAAACATTGGCACAGTTGAAGACTTATCTCAGCATGATACTGGGACATTTGAGATACCTTCAGGCTATCGACTAGCTCCAAATGAACCAATGAATCAAACAGTGATGATTAACAATGAGACAAAGTCACAAGACATTGTCTTTAGAGTAGAATTGTTAAGTCCTCAATTAGTAGGTGTTAAAAAGAGTATCCCATCATCATCAACACTTCATCCAGGGGATACCATCACATATACATTAACAGTGAATAATGTAGGTAACCAAGAAGCAATGAATACGGTTATTCAAGATCGAATACCAAACCATACAGAACTTGTGAGTATTGAACAGGGCGGTGTTATGGATGACCAAGGGGTAATTCGATGGGATATCAAAAGTATAGCGCCTATATCAGGAAGTGCTACAGTACAATTTACTGTTAAGCTAATGCCTGTTGAAGGTCAATCAAACTGGGTCATTATCAACGATCAAGCTTCATTTAATCAAGTGGCCATGAATGCAACAATTGATTCAGTAAAACAAGGCCTTTTGAACATAGAAAAGAGATCACAGTATCCAAATTTATCGGAATTAAAACCAGGTGATCGTATTGACTATACGATTGTGGTTAAAAATGTTGGGTTAGCCGATATCTCTAACATACAGGTTCAAGATAGAGTACCACTCAATACAACTTATGTTGAGGGGAGTTTGAACATTGGCACCATTGAAGACAATTACCTTTTAGCTGATATAAAAACATTGGCGCCAGGAGAAAGTGTTGATATTTCTTTTTCGGTGGTGATTGATCAAAATCTAAATAACCAAGCAGTGATTGACAATATTGCAATAGTAAATGGGATTGAAACCAACTTAGTTCGACATATTGTTACTCTAAAACCAACTGAAGATAATCGATTACCAGACACGGGTATGAAGGACAACTTAATGATTGTTAGCATAATGCTCATGGTGGTTGGGGGGTTAATCATACAATTGTCGAAAAGCCGATCTTTAAATTAAAAAGGTGCCTTTTTAGAATGGTTCAAGTAACAATCGCTTGAATGATCAACAGTGCATTTGGGTGAAAACCCATATTGTGACAAAGCAACAAGAAAATGAATGCAAATGGAAAATAAAAAAAATCATTGACATCAAATTTGATTGATGCTATTGTATAAACAACAACTAAATAGTTACCTCATTTGTTGTGAGGTAGAGGCGCACATGATATAAGTACTTTAGCGAGGGGGGACCCGTAGACCTATTGGAAAGGAGATTGTGCCGAAGTGATAAGTGTCCAAAGCTTATTGCTGGGGTTAGGTATAAGATATCTAACACTGTCAAACATTACAGAGCCACTGAATGTTTGGAGTACTATCTTCACTAGGCAAATGAAGTATATTAGGTGTACCTACATACTTTGTAGGTATTTTTTTTATAAAAAGGAGGAAGACATATGAATGAAACATTTAATCGTCGATTGGGATTATTTAGTGGAGTCTCTATTTTAGGGGGCATTATTATTGGAACAGGTATTTTCTTATCTGTAAGTGGTATATTTAAAGCATCGGGACTAAATCCATGGATTACCATTGCTGCTTGGTCAGTTGGTGGGATTGTGACATTGTTTGCTGGACTTTGTTATGCAGAACTTGGAGCAAGCATGCCAAAAGCAGGAGGGGCCTATATTTATTTAACGGAGGCATTTGGACCATATATTGGTTTCTTATCAGGTATATCTAAATTTTTAATCAGTGGACCAGGAAGTCTTGCTGCAATTGCATTAGGGTTTTCTAACTTTCTTGGTTATTTCTTTAAAATGAGTGGTATTCAAATGCAAATACTCGCTATTGGACTAATTTTAATCTTTACCATCATTAATTATTATGGTGTTCATTTTGGTGGATTGGTACAAAACATCACCATGGTGGGAAAATTAATCCCACTAATTCTGATTATTGGCATCGGCTTGTTTGCCTCAGGACATGGGCAAGCAACAACCATTATTGACCCACCAAAAGTAAACTTTGGACTCGCCATTATTTTATCACTTTGGGCATATGAGGGATGGACTAACTTAAACACAGTGGCTGAAGAGATCAAGGAACCACAAAAAAACATACCAATGTCCATTATTATTTCAATATTAATGGTAATGTTTGTTTATGTAGCTTACAACATGGTCTTATTAAAAGTATTAACGCCAGACCAACTCGTGAACGCATCAAACCCGGCATCACTTGCCTTTGAACAATTATTTGGGAAAGGGCTCAGTGTTGTTGTTACAATTGGGATACTCGTGTCCATACTAGGATCACTCAATGGTTGTACCCTTGTTTTTCCAAGAAGCTATTATGCAATGGCAAATAAAGGCTTGTTGTTCAAACAATTTAAAACCATTCATCCAAAATACAAAACACCAAGTAATGCCATTATTTGGAGTGGTATTATTGGTATGGCCTATGTCCTTATTGGAAACTTCTCAACCATTACTGCAATGGTCGTCTTCACAGGATGGATTTTCAATGCACTCACCATCATTAGTGTCTTTAAGTTTAGACGTATGTACCCACATATGGAAAGACCATACAAAGTAATTGGATTTCCAGTCATTCCAATCATTGCATTATTAGGCATTGGTGGTATTCTACTAAGTACATTGGTACAATCGATACAATTATCCATTGCAGGTATTGCAATTATAGTCGTTATAGGAACCCCAATGTACTGGTTCTTTAATAAACAAAATAAAGGAGAAACACATGAAAACACGTTATTATAATGGAATTATTTATCCAACAATGGAAGCATCACCTGTATCAGAGATGATTGTCGAAAATGACATGATTGTAAGTATTGGGCAAACAAACGAAAACCAATTTGATAAGGAAGTTGATTTAAATGGAAGAACAGTCATTCCGGGTTTAAATGATAGTCATATGCATCTTATCGCAAGTGCTCGATTACTAAAACAAATTGACTGTACCAAAGCAACTTCAATTGACTCACTTATTGAACAAACAATCAATCAAGTAAAAGAGGGCAATGGTTGGATTGCAGGTAGAGGGTGGAATCAAGATTATTTTGATGCGCCTGTTATGCCAACACGCTATGATCTTGATCGAATTTCTACAACACGCCCCATCTGTTTGATTCGCGCATGTGGGCATATTGCAGTCGTAAATAGTGTTGCTCTTGATAGACTAAACATCAAAAAAGGGCATATTCCAACCATTGAAGGTGGGGTTATTTATCAAGATGAACAAGGGGAACCTAATGGACAATTCTCTGAATTTGCATTAGAAATTGTTTATAAAGAACTTGGGGTACCAACAAAGGAAACATTAAAAGAATTGATCTTAGAAGGTGCTAATCAACTTGTGTCAATGGGTGTTACATCGGTGCAAAGTGACGATTTCAAATGTTTTTCAAATATGCCATTTCAAATGGTGATCGATGCGTACACAGAACTTGCCCAAGAACAAAAATTACCGATTCGTGTTTACCAACAATGTCTATTGCCACAACAACCATTACTTCAATCATTTATAGATGCTGGTTATCATACAGGGTATGGAAGTGATTACTATCGTTTAGGTCCATTGAAACTATTAATTGATGGATCACTTGGTGCACGTACTGCTTGGTTATCAAGACCCTATCATGATGATCCATCAACATCAGGCGTGGCAACATACGATTTAAAACAGTTTGAAACAATTGGACATATGGCACATGAACACGGTATGCAACTTGCAGTCCACACCATTGGGGACCAAGCAGCAACGACTGCTTTATCTTTATTTGAACGATTGAATCAAGGAGAAAACAGTCAAAGACATGGTCTTGTGCATGCTCAAATCACAACCATGGAGCAACTACAACAAATAGCAAAACAACGCATTTTAGCATATGTACAACCAATATTCCTTCATTATGATCAACATATGGTTGAGGATCGTGTTGGGCCAGAACTTGCTAAAACAAGTTATCATTTCAAAACATTGATGACATTAGGGGCACCAGTGAGTTATGGGACGGACTCACCAGTCGAGTCATTTAATCCATGGGACAATATTTATTGTGCGATGACACGCAAAGATTTGAATGGAAATGGGCCATGGCATCCAAATGAAGGTGTGACACTTAAAGAAGCGTTGCATTGTTATAGTGTAGAAGGTGCTTATGCATCATTTGAAGAACAACGAAAAGGATGTTTAACACCAGGGATGCTTGCGGATTTTATTGTACTTGATCAACCTATCTTTGAACTAGATCCAGAACAAATAAGGGCAACAACAGTTTGGATGAGTGTTGTTGGTGGTATTGTTCGTTATCAACGCGTTGACTAAGTTATGAAGCTGTGTTAAGGTTTGTTTGAGGTGATGAAGTGAACATCAACATCGTTAAACAATTAATAAAGAATCAATTTCCACAATATAGCGATTTAGAAGTAAGAAGCGTAGAACCTGGAGGACATGATCATCATACTTATCATTTAGGTAAGCACATGAGTATTCGTATACCAAGTCATGAACGTTACCAAACACAAGTGGTAAAAGAAGCTAAATGGTTGCCTTATTTACAACAATATCTTAATGTTATGATTTCAAAGCCATTACACTTAGGTGTTCCAAGTGACCTATTCCCGATGCATTTTGGTATCTATGAATGGATAGAAGGCAATCCAATAACCAAACAATCCGATTCATGTGATTTGGCGTATGCATTAAGTGCCTTTCTTATAGATTTACAAAGCATTAAAACACATGATGCACCAAGACCTTCAATTGATAATTTTTATCGAGGAGGGGAACTACAAGTATATGATGAAGAAACTAGAAGAGAAATTAAAGAAGGCTCATTACCAATAAATTACAATGTTTTATTGATGTTATGGGAGCGTGCTCTATCATCTTCTTGGTCACTTCAACCAGTCTTTGTACATGGTGATTTAGTTGGAACTAATTTACTTGAAAGTCATAATCAACTAGTAGGAGTCATTGACTTTGGTGGTATGGCAGTTGGTGATCCAGCATGTGATTTAACGGTTGCTTGGACGTTATTTAAAGGCAAGGCAAGGAGCATGTTTATGTTACAAATGGATATGGATGAAGCAACATGGCATAGAAGTATTGGATGGGCAGTATGGAAAGCACTTCTCATTGCCCATCATGATTTAGATAAAAATAAAGTGAAAAATGCTATTCTTTTACTTCAAGATTTAATAGAGAATAGTTAACGTTTAACTATTTGGTTACTTTTTATTAGTAGTATCATGTTGAGGAGTGATTATATGACACGGACATCACAATGGGAATTTGGTTTATATGAGTGTGCTTTGTTAGATTTAGAAAAAAAGCTTAAGGGATTTAATCAAAAGGCTGAACAAAGCATGATCCAATCCATTAAACATCGTATTAAAAGTGAAATAAGCATCATTAAAAAATTAATGAAAAAGGGATTACCCCTAACAATAGAATCGATTTCTAAACATATTCATGATATTGCAGGTATGCGTATTATTTGTTCATTTGTAGATGATGTATACAGCATCAAACAGTATTTAGAAAGCCAAGAAGAAATTAATGTTCTTAAAGTAAAAGACTACATCAAGCATCCAAAACAAAATGGTTATCGTAGTTTACATATGATTATAGAGGTACCAGTTTGTTTTAGTGATTATGTACAAATGATTAAAATAGAAGTTCAAATAAGAACCATTGCAATGGATTTTTGGTCAAGTTTGGAACATCAACTGGTTTATAAAAGTGTCTTTAAAGACAATGCACATGTCATTGAGGAAGAACTAAAAGCATATGCAGATTGGGTTTGTCATGTTGATGATCGAATGGTTGAATTAAAACAAGAGCTAAAAGAAAAAACCACGTAAGTGGTTATAAGAAAAGATTGTTTTTACTGTATTCTAATTTATTTAAATCTCTAAAATAAACATAACAATCACGTTCTTTAAATACATCATTTAATCGTTTAACGACTTTTTCTTTTTTATCAAAAGGACGACTTAACCATACAACTTCAATAAAGACAGAAGATGATGTATAATCTTGTCCATCTTGAAATGTTTGTCCATCTACTACAGAAAAAGTAATAGCTTCTTTTGGACAACCAATATCTAAGACTAAATCTTCTAAAAGCGTATGAGATAATGATTGGACTGTAGAAGCCTCTACATTTCTAAATATAAAATGTGGCATTAGGCGTTCTCTACATTATGGTAGATGTTTTGAACATCGTCAATTGCATCTAACATATTAATTAGACGATGAAACAGTTCAAGTCCTTCATCATCCAATGAACAATAGCTTTGTGGTATCATCATAATCTCATCAACTTCAAATTCAATACTTGGTAAAGCAGCTTCTAAAGCTGTTTTTATTTTGTTGAAATCAGTTGGATCCCCATATACAGTTGTAACACCATCTTCAGTTTCAATGTCAGTGATATCTACGTCACCTGACATCAATGCTTCTAATGTTTGTTCCTCGTCTAATCCTTTAAATGATAGAACTGCTAAATGATCATATAAATAACTAACACTACCAGCAGCACCTAGTTTGCACTTAGATTTTGTGAATGCAGGACGAATTTCACTTAAAACACGGTTGATGTTGTCTGTTAAACAATCAACAATCACAGTAGAATCACCAGGACCAAATCCCTCATAACGGAGTGATTGATAGGCTTCACCTGTTCCTGATTTTGCTTTATCAATCGCACGTTTAATGATATCTGATGGTACTTGGTTTTTCTTTGCTTTATCAATCCAACGTTTTAAGTTTACATTCATATCTGGATCAGGTTCACCATTTTTTGCAGCTAAATAGATTTCTTTTGAATACATTGAATATGTTTTTGCTTTTTGTGCACTTGTTTTTGCCATTGAAGCTTTACGCACTTCAAATGCTCTTCCCATAAAATCGACCTCTTTCTTTTCTATACTATTTTACAACAAAATAGTCGCTTTTTCAATCATTCCATCAAAAAAGGGAATAGCTATCGGAAGACATACAATTCAAATTAGATAACATTAATAAATGAATGAGGGAACTGCAACATTTTAGTGAATAGCGTTAATGGTTTGTGTAAATAAACAACGATTGTATAAATAAGGAACGATTATAGTAAAAATAAGTATGATGAACTATTTTAGAAAAGAGGACATCCTATGAGATAAATGCTACGCAAGTCATTTATGAGCAACCCACACGTTTAATCAGTAGGTCTTAATATTTCTTATTATATGTTTCCTTTATAAATCCTTGTGTTGCTTTTATAGAACAAAAAAATATCAATGAATATATTCTAGAATATTGTAGCGAAACAATAAACTAAGTAAATAGGATTGAATCTTCGTTTATGTTTTGTTTTTACAACAAAATAATCGCTTTTTCATTCATTCCATGATAGAATAAAACTATAGTATAAGATGAAAGGTGTGTTAACATGGTTCATTATTCGTTGCTAAGTGAAGTAGATTTTTATACAACCACTGCGCAAGAGGGGAATATGGCATTACATACCGGGGACGATTATAACACTGTTTTAACCAATCGAAAATCAGTTTGTCAAACGATCGGGGTATCATTTGACTTTTTAACATGTCATCAAGCTGTTCATGGCGTTTTTTTAGAACATGTTAATGAACTAAACATTGGAAAAGGTCATGATCATCATGAGGATGCATTTGTAGGCTGTGACGCGATGTACACCAAACTAAAGAATGTACCATTAATGGTGTTTCATGCTGATTGTGTACCAATCCTGTTTTATGATCGTAAAAATCAATTGGTTGGAGCAATTCATGCTGGTTATCAAGGCATTGCTTCAGGTATTATCCCAATTGTATTTAATCAATTAATTGATGATGAAGGTTTGGATGTTGATCAAACATTTGTTTATATTGGTCCATCTATTCATCAATCGTCATTTGAATTAGACAAAGAAAAAGCATCTAAGTTTGATTCAAGTTGTGTGAAAGAAATAAATGGGCACTTTTATGTTGATTTAAAGGCTCAGATTCTATTACAACTAAAAGCACTAAACATCACACAGTTCCTTATCAATGATCGTTGTACTTACCAAGACCCAATGCTGTATTCTTACCGACAAAATAAAACCATTTATCGTCATGGAAGCATTGTGGTTATGCGATGAAAATTCAAATAAGAAAAAGCATGAAGCCCTTTGTTAATGTCAGTATTTATTATCAAGGGTATCAAGATGCATGTGATATTATTTGTATTGTGACGTCGGCACAAGAAACTAAAGATGATTTGGTGATGTATCAACAACTTGCTTTAATGAGGCATGTTGTGATAGTTATTAGGACAAGACATGATAAATTAAGTGATGTGATTCAATTAATGGATGAAAAGATTACGTATGTACAAAAACAAATGTTAGCATTTCGTCTTCAATCTAGACATGTTTATTTAATGGGTATCCAAAAGGGTGCTCACTATGTGACCATGTATTATGCTCGATATTATCATCGACAATTAAAAAAAGAAACGTTTTCTCGCCTAGTAACACCAACAGATATATGTGGAATCATTGTTTTGAATGGTCAATTTGTGGTGCACCAAGTGAATGCTATTGAATACATTGATGAGCATTTCCCAATGGTGCAAGTACTAGATTGTACATGTGGTCATTTAGATGATTTCTTTAAAGCATTGAATCAATATAAGGTTGTTTATGCTAAGATGGTTTATGGCTTACGTTTGTTTGAAAAGCGTCATCGCTTAACAAAGAATACAAAGATGATGTTGAATGTGAAAATCAATCAATTTACCAAGCAACCACTAAAAACAAATGATTAGAAGGATTTAAAGTATGTCTTTAAATCTTTTTTATATGTTTAAATAATCATAAAGAAACACCCCTAAAATGCGTATTAATCTACACATAATGTAAGGGGTATTTTTATTGCGTCATGTCAATTAAATTGTTAAATTGAAAAGAGATGGATAAGGTGTAGTGAAGCTCATGATTTATGTTTGTCTTTTAAATCATCTATGGCATGATAAATAAGCTTCAAATAAGCCTTTATTTTAGGGATAAGATGAAGTATGTTGTTGGAAGAAAGCATTCTATAATGAGATTGAAGGAGGTGAGAAAGGTGTATTTAACGAGTCGACAAAGTCAAATATTATATCGTTTAATTGAGCAACCTATGACCATAAAAGAGCTTATGAAATGGATTCCTGTATCGGAAAAAACAATGAGAAAAGATTTACAAGAATTGGCTTATTTTTTAATGGACTATGATAGCGAACTATTAATGGATAAGCATATCCAACTAAAGTCAATTTATACAAATCGGTGGTGGTTATCACAAATACCAAGTATGCTTGCGTATCGAACGGAAGATGCCATTAAATTGTTTTTACTAATACAACAAGAAACAGTTACAATCATGGATTTATCAGATGAGTTTCATTATACAAAATCAAGTATTGAAAGGATTTTGTATGGTTCTGAGTTTGAGAATTTTCCTTTATTGAAGAAACGAAATGTGGGGATTATTTTTGATGGTACAGATAAAGACCGTTTTGATTTATTTGTGACATTGCTTGTTTCGCTTGGTTCTTATTCCAATATGCCAAATACGATTAAAACAGTACTTAGTCATGCGCATATTCATTATGATTACAAGCAACTTGAGTTTATCTTTGAATCCATGAAACAATATGTTGAAGGACAAACAATGATGGATAAGCAAGTACTTACGTTTTATTGTTTATTGGTTGGTTGTCTTGTTTTGCCATGTAAAGAAAAAACACGCACAAGTGATCCAACTATTTTAGAGATGATCACTGTTATGGATTTACATGTTTTAAATCAACAAATGCTAGAAATGATGGTAAATGAACGTGCTTTTTGTCATCATGTTACAACCAATCAAGCCAGTCTATTGATGCAACAAATGATGACAGCCATTGAAGAAGAATTGCTTATTACCATTCATAAGACACCACTTGTAGAAAGTCAATTAGAAAAGCACATTGAAGATGCTTTAAAACGTTTTCAAAATTATGTTGTTCAAGTTGAAGGCAATCAACGATTCATTCAAGACTTCAGGGCCAACTATCCACTAGCATATGAAGCAAGTACGATAGCGACACGTTTATTACAGCCATACTCATCAACTTTACTTCCAGATGTTGAAACCATTTATTTTGGGATGTATTTTCACTTGTTGATGGAGCAAGGTGTGTCGTATTTAGATGATGTGCATCACATTGCCATTATTTGTGAGCATGGGTTTGGTATGCGTTATTTTATTCAAACAACGTTAATGGAACGATTTGAGTCATTTCGTATTCGTAAAATAGCATCGGTTTTTGAACTCACACAACAACCCAATCAATTTGAATCATATGATTTCATTATTTGTACATTGGACCACGTTTTAGTAGAAGAACCCATTTTATCTAAGCTCATCACCATTTCACCTTTATTAACTAAAAAGGACATGCGCATGATCGAAGAAGCACTTGAACGTAGTCAACACTTAGCATTCATGAAACGATTAAAAGCACACACGGTGTTTGAGTCGAATATGTTGTTTTCGAGTCCGACAAGTTTAATCGCATGGGCTTCCCAACAATTATTGTCTAGAGGGTATGTGACAAATAAGTTTGAAGCAAGTGTATTAGAAAGAGAAAAGAAGATTCCGACAGCATTTGATTACGTGGCCATTCCACATGGGGATTTTCATCAAGTCAAGCAATCTTGTTGTGTGGTGATTTGTTTAAAGAGTCCAATGCTATGGAGTGGTCAATTGGTTGAAATGGTGATGTTGTTGGCCGTTAATGATCATGACTTAACTACCAAAAAAGAGGCAATTGCACAGCTTTATCAACAACTTGCAAATGAACATGCATATAAAGATTTAAGAAACATCTGGGGTACATCTGAGATTGTAACGTATTTAATGGGAGGAAATTAAATGAATACAAAAGCGAAGATTCAACAAGTAGGTCGTTTCTTATCGGGGATGGTCATGCCCAATATTGGCGCATTTATAGCCTGGGGACTGATCACTGCGTTATTTATTGACACAGGTTGGTTGCCAAACAAACATTTCTCTGAATTGGTTGGACCAATGATCACTTATTTATTACCATTACTGATTGGGTATACTGGTGGTAAAATGGTGCATGATCAAAAAGGTGCTGTTATTGGCGCAATTGCAACCATGGGGGTCATTGTCAGTAAACCAGATATGCCAATGTTTTTAGGTGCCATGTTAGTTGGTCCTTTAGCAGCTTGGATACTTAAAAAGTTTGATGATGTGTTTGAATCAAAAGTCAAAGCAGGATTTGAAATGCTTTATAATAACTTCTCAGTTGGTATTATTGGAATGGTAATTGCACTCATTGCACTTGTTTCGATTGGTCCAATTATGGTTGGTATTTCAAATGCTTTTTCAACCATGGTATCGTTTCTAGTTGATCGAGGATTACTCTTTTTAACAAGTATCATTGTTGAACCTGCAAAGATATTATTCTTAAATAATGCGATTAATCATGGTATTTTTACACCACTAGGAACTGCTGAAGTAGCTAAAGTTGGTAAATCAATCTTCTTTTTAATTGAAACCAATCCAGGTCCTGGAATGGGTGTTTTACTTGCTTATATGGTGTTTGGAAAAGGATCTTCGAAAAGTACAGCGCCAGGGGCTGCCATCATTCATTTCTTTGGAGGTATTCATGAGATCTATTTCCCATATGTCTTAATGAAACCACAATTGATTCTTGCGGTTATTGCAGGGGGTATGAGTGGGGTTGCAACATTTAGTATTTTTAATGTTGGTCTTTCAGCATCACCTTCACCAGGATCTATTTTGGCGCTTCTTGCATTAACGCCAAAAGGAAGTTTTATAGGCGTGATTTTAGGGGTTCTTATTGCAATGGTTGTATCATTCCTTGTTTCAAGTGTCATCATTAAAGCAACCAATCATCAAGATGAATCTTTTGAAACATTTGTTGAACAAACAAAAACATTAAAAGCAGCTTCAAAAGGTTTAACAAACATTAAAAAAATCTATGTTGCTTGTGATGCAGGTATGGGGTCAAGTGCAATGGGGGCAACAATGCTTAAAAATGAATTAAAAAAACAAGGGTTGGATATTGATGTACATAATGTGTCAATTGAAATGTTGAAGGATGATGCACAACTCATTGTCACCCATGAATCATTAAAAGAAAGAGCCAGTCATCAAGTATCGGATGTTAAAATAGTGACATTGACTAATTTTATGGATGCAGGATTTTATCAAAAATTGGTAGAGGATATAAAAGAATGAAACAATTATTACAAATTGGGGCCGGTAATATAGGTAGAGGATTAATTGGACGCTTGTTTTATGAAGCAGGATTTGATGTTGTGTTTGCAGATGTGGACTATGACATGATTGATGCATTGAATCAGACCAAATCATATCGCGTGATACGCATGGGACAAACCCAAACAACACAAGTGATTCAAATAAAGGATGCTATTAATTCAACCAATCAAGATGACTTCAATGATGCTTTTAAACAAGCCACAGTCATCACAACAGCAGTGGGTCCTTCGATATTAAAGTATGTTGCAAACAACATTGTATCAGCCATCAAAGCTGGAAATTTATCGGGCCCTAAGACGATTCTTGCATGTGAAAACTATATTAGAGCTTCGAGCCATTTAAAAACACAAGTTTATGCCTTGCTTGATGAACATGAAAAAAAACAAGCAAATGAATTGCTCACATTCAATGATGTTGCAGTGGATTGTATTGTGCCACCATCAGGAAAAATAAAAAAACCTGATGTGTGTGTAGAAGATTTCTACGAATTGGTTGTTGAAACAAATGATCAGCAAAGCACTATAAGCAATATGACTAATATCATGGTTACAACACAAGTCTCTCCTTATGTTGAACGCAAACTTTATACCTTAAATGGCAGCCATGCTTTAACAGCTTATCTTGGTTATTTCTATGGTCATGAAACCATTGAACAAGCCATCTATGATCAAAGAATTGAACCCATTGTTCGAGCTTATCTAGCACAAGTACAAGGTGTACTCATAAAAAAACATGGCTTTGATCCAAATCAAATGCAAATGTATGCAAACACCATCATCAATCGATTCAAAAACCCTTATTTACATGATCAAGTAACACGAGTTGGTAGAGAACTATTACGCAAACTAGGTAGAAATGAACGATTCATGGGACCATTACAAGATGCCATCAATAGCGGACTACCACATGATTGGTTAATCAAAGGTATCGCTATTGCCCTTTGTTATCAAGATTTAGATGATTTAGACGTTCAAGTACTTCATCGACTCTATCGATTAAAAAGTGAACAAGAAACACTTCAACTTTTAACTGGTCTTACAGATCAAAGTTTGTTGGACAAGTTGATTCAAACAAGTAAACGAATTGAACAGGAGGGGTTATTGTGGATCCATTCATTGTTGATTTAGATGGTTGTGAAACCTTTGAAGTGATACTCGATGTCTTATCAAAACCATTTATAGATCAAGGTGTTCTTGACACTGCTTATAATCAAGCGATTCTTGATAACTTAAAGACAAATGGCCCTTACTTTGTTCTTGCACCTAGGATTGCTCTTGTTCATGCAAATGCCAATCAATTTGTCACAAAAGTAGCTATAAGCTTTGGCTTCAAATCAACACCAATAGATGTCGGAGGTCAACCTGTTTCAATCTTTATCTATTTAGCCTCTCCAGATGCAAGTCAACATATGGAAGGGTTAATGAAATTGATGCCGTTAATGGATACAACAGACAAACAAGAAGCCCTTGTTAAAGGACCGTATGAGCAATTTAAAACATTGATTAAAACAACCTTTCTTTAGGTTGTTTTTGCACTATCTTAATGTCCTTTTTGTTTACGTTGTTGAAAAGATGTGGTATAATTCATTTGTAATGGAGGGATTTATAATGAATAACAATCGAGTTTACAGCGATGAATTGATTCAAACAACGGATTTTGCTCCAATCTTTAGATTAACTTACTTATGGTTATCAATTGGGGTCGCAATTGTATTTGCAGGAGGCTATTTCATAGCAGTGAGTGGTATTTTTGAATCTATTTACTACGCAACAGGTAATGCATTTGTATTAAGTCTTGTTGGTTTGTTTGGTATGCTTGCATTAAGTGCAGGTGTCCAAAGTCAAATTTATAAAGAGTCAACCGCAACAAAATCAATGGTTTATTTTGTTTTATTTAGTTTTCTTTTATCTTTGTTGATTTCACCTGTGTTTTTAATGGAAGATTTCCAACCAGCTATTGTACCAGCATTTTTAACGACAGGTGGTATCTTTTTAGGGATGACAATCGCAGGATTTATCACTAAAAAAGATTTAAGTGGTATGAGAACTGTCTTGTTTGCAGGATTATGGGGGTTGATTTTGGCGCCAATCTTTATTTTGATTTTTAATGTGCCAGGTGCATATGTTGTGATTTCTTGGTTTGGTGTGATTATCTTCTCGCTTTATATCGCATATGATACAAATCGATTAAAAAAACTTGCATTAAGCAATAACTTTGATGAAAACCCAGCACTTGCAACAAAACTTGCAATCGTGTTTGCATTATCATTATTGTTGAATATTGTCAACCTATTCTTATACTTG
>CAZWEF010000006.1:0-47378 GCA_964632125.1 uncultured Erysipelotrichales bacterium | reverse complement strand
ATCCTATTAAGGTTCACTGAGTCGTCTTCCATTTTCAAGCTTTTTAGGCTATAATAAGAGTATTATGGAGGTAAAAAAGTGAAAACATTAAAATCCCATTACACCCATAAAATAGAAATAGATCATTCTATTTTTATCTGTACATTATTTACTTGTGTTGATGAAGATGAAGCAATGACCGCAATTGGAACTATTTCAAAACAGTATCAAGATGCAACGCATAACTGCTGGTGCTTTTTAACAAATGAAGCCATGCGTGCTAGCGATGATGGTGAACCAACTGGAACAGCAGGATTGCCAATGCTAGAAGTTCTTAAAAAGAACAAATTGATGAATGTTGGTGCAGTAGTGACACGCTATTTTGGTGGTGTTAAACTAGGTGCAGGAGGCCTCATTAGAGCCTATTCGAAAAGTGTTTCATCAGCCTTGTCACAAGCCACAATTATTTCTATTAAACCCATGCATTTGTATCGCATTAGCTTTGATTATTTACATTTAAAACAAATTGAATTGGAATTGAATCGTTTGTCCATACCAATTCAAAATAAGTTTTTTAATGAACAAATTGATTTTTATATTTTACTTGAGCATGTTGAACAATTTGAGCAGATTTCATATCTTCCTTTCATTGACCATGCATCTCTTGGCTTAGATTATTTAGAAATGGGCGGTGAACCTGATGTTTCGATTTAAAGATAAAAAAGAGTTATTATGGTTTAGTTTAGGTGTTTTACCTATACTTATTATTGGTGGTATTGCTACTTACATACTAGCAAATCCAATCTTAGATGATTTAAAACAAACAACTACTAAATATGTTTTAATTGGCATTGGGATAACATTAATTTTAGTTTTATTAATGTTTTTATTCAAAATTAAACAATTAAAAAAACTAATGATTGGTGTAATTGTTGTTAATTTGATACTGAGTGGGATTGGTGTTTATTTATTGACTGTTTATATACGCGCAGGTCAAATTATTGATGATTCCACTAACCAAAAAAGTATTGCCAATTTTTATGTCATATCCCTTAAAGACAGTGGTTTTAAAGCTGACCAATTAAAAGGAAAAAGCATTGCCAGTATGGATGCCTCTTTTTGGGGAGATGTTGATTTTAAACAAATTATGGCGGATGATAAAAAAAATCCTATCGATATTTCTACTTTAACAATGGTTAATACTGTGAACTATATTAAAGCATCAGAAATGTTATTAAATGGGGATGTTGATTTGGTACTAATTGATAATGTTGGTTTCGCTCAAATCGATGCTGTAAATCCGGATTTTCAGTCAAAAATAGAAAAAATTGCAACATTCAAATATGATGTATCTGAGTTGCCTGGTGCTGATATCAATGTCTCTCAAGAGCCTTTTACGGTATTACTTGCTGGTCTTGATAACCGTGTTTTAGATGGAGAAAGTGACATTAATACTGGGCGTACTGATGCCATTATTATTGCCACCTTTAACCCTAAAACAATGCGTGTCCTTATGGTAAGCATCCCAAGAGATAGCTATTTACCAATTGCATGCCAATCTAACTACAAAGACAAAATCACACACGCAGGTATTAATGGTATTGGGTGTACTGTCGAGTCTTTACAAAACGCTTTTACAATACCAATTGATTACTATGTTGTTGTTAATTTCGATGCCGTTGTTGCCGTTGTTGATGCAATGGGTGGGATTGAGGTTGATGTGCCTATTTCATTTTGTGAACAAAACAGTGTTGGTGCTTATGGTGAAGCTGAGATTTGTCTTGAACCAGGTGTTCAAACACTTAATGGGCAACAAGCTTTGGCCCTTGCTCGTCATCGTAAAAGTGTTAACGACATCATTCGTGGAAAAAATCAAATGTTGATTATTCAAGCAGTTGTGACCAAATTCGCTCAAAATGCAAGTAAGTTATCAATCCCTGAGTTGCTAACAATTGTCGAGGGTAATTTTAAAACAAACTTTGGACAAAATCAATTTGGACAGTTTATGACACTTGCAAGAGAGATTGGTTTTGAATCTGTTTTCTCATCTACTTCATCATTGTTAATGGAAAAAATGACACTTGAAACAAGTGGTGATATGATCAATGGGGCTTCAGTACAAATCCCTTACATTGAGAGTATCAAGTCAATTACGTATGCCATCAATCAAGTAGCAGGACGAGAACCTGTTAATACGCCAACAGAATTCGCATTTGATCCAAATATTGTTGTATCTAATCTAACAAGAAAACCAACGACACCTAGCTCAACGCCAAGCACAGTAGATAATAATCCAAAGTATGAAGCGCCTACCTTCCCTGACTTTAGAGGTCAAACTTTAGCGCAAGTTAGAAGTTGGTGTGGTAGTGTTAATGCAACTTTACAAAATGCGACTATTTCTTGTAAGTTTGTTAATCTCGAAGGTCAATCATTGTCTCAAGACCAAGCAACTTTCCGTTCTGCAACCGTTTCTTATGGAAGTGCTCTAACAACTTCTCAAACAATTACCTTTACATTTGAGGAATATAAGGAGACACCAAAAATGGTTGACATTCAAAACTTTATTGGTAAAACTGTAGGTGAAGCTGCTAGCTGGTGTAGTGCTTCAAGTCTTTCATGTCAGTTTACAGATAATGGTGTTGTCACCAATGACGGAGCTGCAATCATTGAAACACAATCACCAAATGGTGGCCAAGTTGCTGTCAATTCAACCATTAATTTCACAGTGAAAAGTAAACCAGTATCGATTGACGTACCAACCGATATTTCGACAGTTGGTCAAGCAGTATCTTGGGCAAACTCAGTCGGAGTGACAGCTGCCTTTACATTAAATGGAACACCTGTTTCAAATCCTAACAGTCAGTATACTGTGTCCTCTCCTGGTGGCCAAGTAACACCTGGAAGTACTGTTACATTTGCTTTACAAGGTGTTGTCTTTGTTCCAACATTTACTGGTAAAACAGTCAATGAAGCTAAAAATCTATGTGGTTCTTTAACTTGTGTCGTGACACCAGAACCAAAAGATCCAGCCATCAACAAGGTGTTGACTCAAAGTGTTTTACCAGATACCATTGTTCCTATTGGTACAAGTATTACTTTAACCATTACAACTGAATAAGGCTAAGCAACGCTTAGCTTTTTTTAACACATGGAGGAAACTATGAAAAATCATCGAATTTATTTAGATCAACAATGGCTTTATCAACCTGATCCTAAAAGTACTAAGCAACAAGTTGATTTACCTCACACAAATCAGTTATTTTCTTATAACTATGTTCAAAATCAACGCTATGATAAAATTGTTGTTTATGAAAAAACAATTCAAAACCCAGGGCTTTCTGGTGATTGTTTCTTGGTATTTGAAAGTATTTTACATCATGCTTTTGTTTATCTAAATGATCAATTGATACATGAACAACTTGGTGGCTATCTTGCTTTTGAAATACCCATTGTATTAACGCAACAAACATGCACCATTAAAGTTATTTTAGATGCACATGAACAAAGTAACATACCACCTTTTGGTGGTGTGATTGATTATTTAACATATGGGGGTATCAATGGACATGTTTATCTAGAATATCGATCACATGTTCGTCTAGAACATACTTGGTTTTATTGTGACGAAACGATGAACGGCTATGTACAAGCACGTCTAGTTGGTTGTCAAAAAGCGATGTTAAGTATTTTAATTGATGGTCTTGAAACAACCTCGCATGTCACACAAGATATTTTAGTTCCAATTAAAACCAATCATCTTATCCCTTGGTCTATTGACTGTCCGAAGCAATATGACATGCACCTTACACTTATCTCTGATGATGTTGTTCAATTTTCTCAAACCATCAAGATTGGGATTAAGTATACTACTTTTAAATCAGATGGCTTTTACTTAAATCATGAGCGAATTAAGTTAATGGGTTTAAACCGTCATCAATCATTCCCTACTGTTGGTTATGCGACAACTGATTCACTTGAAGTTGATGATGCCATTAACTTAAAGAAGCTTGGTATCAATGTTGTTAGAACTGCTCATTACCCTCATCGACAAGCTTTTTTTGATGCTTGTGATGCACTTGGTATACTTGTCATCACTGAAATTCCAGGTTGGCAACACATTGGTGCATCTAGTACTTGGCGACAAACAACTTTAAACAATACACGTAACATGGTTTTACAATACCGCCATCATGTTTCTATTATCTTATGGGGCGTACGCATCAATGAGTCACAAGATGATGATGATTTGTATCGCCTAACCAATCAAATTGCGCATGAACATGACCCAATACGCCAAACCATAGGTGTTCGATTCATCAAACACTCACATTTGCTTGAAGATGTTTATGGCTTCAATGACTTTTCGTATACTGGTAATGGAGACGCTATTTTAAATCCCGCTTCAGTGTTCAAAGGCAATGCCCCTTATCTTATTACGGAGCATACAGGTCATATGTTTCCAACAAAACGCTTTGATGATGAACATCATAGAGCCATGCATGCTTTAAGGCATGCCCGCATCATCAATGATGCAAACTTAAATAATCGAGTTTCTGGTGTCATAGGTTGGTGTATGAATGATTACCACACACACCAAGACTTTGGTAGTGGCGATCAAATATGCTACCATGGTGTCCAAGATCTTTATCGTGTCCCTAAGTTTGCTTCTTTTGTTTATCAATCACAACAAGATGATACTATCGTACTTGAATCAAGTAGTGTAATGAATATGGGTGACCATGCAAGCGCCTCGATTCAACCTTGGTTTGTTTTAACAAATTGTGATTACATCGAATTATGGAAAGATAACACCTACATACAATCCTTTTATCCAAGCAAAGACTTTCCTGGGCTTAAACATCCACCTATTTTTATTGACGATTTCTTTGGGAATCAGTTAGAAACCAAAGAAGGCTATACAACAAAACAAGCAAGTCAAATTAAAGCTGTCCTAATGGCTGTTTATCAACATGGGCAAGATCAGTTGCCAATAGCAAAAAAGGCCATCATGGCCAAGCTTTTAATGCAAAAAGTCATCACCTTTGAAAAAGGCTATGAGCTCTATGTCAAGTATGTTGGTAATTGGGGCATCAAACGTAGTCCCTATGTGATTAAGGGGTTTAAAAATAAGCAACATGTAGCAACAAATATTCTAGAACCAGTTAAAACCCAAAGCCTTAAAGCTACCCTTCTTCACCATCCTTTAGTCGAAAAACAAACATACGATATGTCATTACTTCAAATCACTGTTGTTGACCAAAATGGTCATCTACTTGATTATTGCTTTGATTTCGTGCGTGTTATTTGCCCCGAAGGTGTTGAAGTTATTGGTGATTGTGTGGCTTCATTTAAAGGGGGTAGTGTCGGTTTTATGATCAAAAGTTGTCACCAAGTTGTTCATGATGTTATTAAAATTGAAACTTCTTTTGACCAAATGATTTTACCAATACAAGTATTAATCAATGAGACAAGTATTTAGTTAGTACTGGCCGAAGTAATCGCATCACACCTGTCGCCATAAATGATAGGATTAATACACTGATTAGTCTTGGGGCAATAAAATAAACAAGTGTCACGCCTTCTTTTAGTCCAAACATCATGTATAGGCCAAAAGCACTGATCATACTTCTTGTAAAGGCCCCTATAAAAATAGCGATAAAGAGCTTCTCATATGTATAGTAGCCAGTTTCTTGATTATTTTTCACAACATACAAAATAATTGCACTGATGACAAGCAAAACCAGGTAAATCGCAATGAGTAGTTTAAATTGATTACCCACAAGTCCTTTAACAAGCTGAGACGTCATTAAAAAACCGAACACAAAGTATGCTACTAGTATCGAAAAAGCAACTGAATAAATCGGTTTTTTTATATTGAAATGGCGGTATAGCATGTAAATAAGTGCTGGCAATACACAGACTGCCATGTCTGCAAGGGTAAATATTGGATTCCATGCACCACCACCATTTAATAAAAAGGCAATTTGATCATACCCAAATCCGACCATTAATGCCCAAATAGGGCCTAACCATATCCCTGATAGAGCAAGTGGGATAATGGTAAAATCTAAGGTAAGTTTAACAACGCCAAGTTCTAATCTTAAACTAAGTGGAATGCCTGTTGCACGTTCAAATAAGCCACCTAAAAGTAGTGCAATCGTAAGTAAAAATGATGCATAAACAAGTTGTTTGGTTTTCAAGATTTCCCTCCTTAGACTATTGTAACGATATTTGTTTCTTTTTTCAAGAACGACAATTATTGTGTTATAATGATGTAGAGGTGAATGAATGAATTTTTATGATGTCTTAATAATTGGTGCAGGTCCATCTGGCATGATGAGTGCCTTATCCATTAAGTTACATAACCCAAATTTAACCGTTGCAATCATTGAAAAGCAACCACAAGTTGGTACTAAACTACGCTTAACTGGTGGTGGTCGATGTAATGTGACAACGATGATTACCCCAGAGCAGTTTGTTTTAAATATGCCTCAAAACGGAAAATTCCTATATCCTGCATTAGCTGCTTTAGGACCACAAGGCATATATGATTATTTTAGTCAATTTATTGAACTCAAAGTTGAAAAACATGATCGTGTCTTTCCAATAACCAATAAATCAACAACCATTGTGGATTGTTTATACCAACAACTCATCCAAAATAATATTGATATACACTTTAATGAAGTTGTTTATAGCATCAAACAAGAACCACTAAGTATCAAAACAAACACTAGTACATATGAATGCGCACATTTGGTCATTGCGACTGGTGGCAAAACCATGCCACGAACAGGTTCAACCGGTGATGGTTATGATTTTGCCACATCTTTAGCACACACCATCACCCCTCTTTATCCTGCTGAAGTACCATTAAAAACAGTAGAAGATACAACTTTGTTACAAGGTTTATCCCTTTATGACCATGTTTTAGCAGTGAAAGTTAAAAACAAAGTTAAACGTCAATTGACCTATGATGTTTTGTTTACACATTATGGACTTAGTGGCCCTGGTATATTACGCTTAAGTACAGATGTTCAACTCGCATTGAAACAAGGCCACACACCAGAAATAGTCATTACTTTGATGGATCATGAAACATTACAGGCATGTAAACAGGCAATTACAAAACACAAAGAAGCTCACCCGAAACAAACCCTAAAAAATGCCATGCATCAAGTGTTACCACTACCAAAACGCTTGGTTGATTATCTCATTCATGATCATAAACAATTGGGTGAGTATACACAATCATCACTTAATCAACTTCTTGACTCGATTCAATACTTAACCTTTACCATAGCATCAACGCTTGATTTTGAACATGCTTTTTTAACAATGGGTGGTGTTTCACTCAAAGAAATTAATCCAAGCACCTACACATCTAAAATAAATCCAAATATATCCTTTATTGGAGAAGTCCTTGATTTAAATGGATGGACAGGAGGCTATAATTTAACCATTGCCTTTAGTAGTGGTTATTTAGCAGGAAAACATATTGCAGATAAACTTAAAAGCTAGGCTTTCCTAGCTTTTATTGTTTGTTTTATGACACTTACAAAGTGAAGCGATCCTGTTAAAACCCGTATCCCATTATTTGGTGAAACCAACAACGTTTCGTAGTCTTCAACAATATCATAAATACCTCGATAGGCTTCAATATCATAGATCCGATTATCCTTAAATGTCGTTAATATAAGATGATCAACAGTATCATGAATATACGCGAGTATTTGATCTAAATCAGGTCTTTGTAACCCTGCAAAAACAACTTCTATTGGCTCTTTTTGCATTGATTTAAGCTCATATAAGAGACGTTGTATACCATCCAAATTGTGTGCCCCATCTAGCCATAAAGCCTCTTCTATTTGTTCAAAGCGACCTTCAAAGAATGTTTGTTCTACCCCCATTTGTATCAAGTAAGGCTTTATGTTGGGCAATACCTTCATCAAATAAAGTGAAGCTTCTATTGCAACAATAGCATTTTCCATTTGAAACATCGCATCTGATTGAATGGCTATATCCATAAACTGTTTATAGTGAAACAACCCTGGTTTTACTGCTTTTATCGGCCCTGGTTGAATCACACGTGAAGACATGGCCTGTGCTTGTTGATTGATCACACTCAACGATGTTGGCCCTAATTTCCCAACAACAACAGGTACATTGGGTTTGATAATACCAGCCTTTTGACTAGCTATTGCTTCAATTGTTTCACCAAGCATGGCTTGATGATCTCTCCCAATCGTTGTAATAATAGATAAAACTGGTGTTACCACATTGGTACAATCAAAACGCCCCCCAATACCTGTCTCAATAACCATAACTTCAACTTGTTCTTGCTTAAAATACTCAAGCATCATCAAAAAATCCGTTTGAAACATCGATAACTGATGCTTATTTGAATAGTCATACCACTTATTAATCAACATAAGTAATCGTTCATCTTCAATTGGATGATTGTTTACACGTATTCGATCATGATGTTTATACAAATAAGGCGATACAAATGTACCCACTTTATACCCTGACTTTTCAAGTACACTCCTTAAATAATCAACAGTACTTCCTTTTCCATTTGTTCCAGCAACATGAATAACAGGTACAACTGGGTTAATGTCCAACATTTGATACAATGAACTAAACTTCTCAAACGATATGATATTGGGTTTTGATTCTAACCAAATCAATGCTTCATTTATATGCTTAAACATCTTCTTCACTCCAATCAATCAAAGGATAGCCTTGTTTATTTAAAAAAACTTGAATCTTAGAAAAAGGCTTTGAACCAAAAAAACCACGATAAGCACTCAAGGGCGAAGGATGTGCCGACTGGATAACCAAATGCTTTGTTTCATCAATAAGATGCATCTTTTTTTTCGCATCATTTCCCCAAAGAACAAACACCTTTGGTTGTAACGTATTCATATAACCAATCACATCGTCAGTCAATTGCTCCCAACCTAGATGATGATGACTACCCGCTTTTCCTTCTTCTACTGTCAAATGAGCATTTAAAAAAAGAACCCCTTGCTTAGCAATACCCATCAAATTACCTTGCCTGCGTTTAATCCCTAAATCATCTTCTAATTCTGCATAAATATTTCTTAAACTAGGGGGTAACTTAACCCCCTCATTGACTGAGAAACTTAAGCCATTTGCTTGACCATACTGATGATAAGGATCTTGGCCTAAAATCACTACTTTCACTTCATTTGCATCACAAGCCTCAAAACAATCAAAAACATGCTCTTTTGGTGGAAATACATGACCTGATTGATAAGCTTCATCAACCCGTATCATTAACTCATTTATTTGTGGCTTATTTAATTCATGTTCAAACCATTGTTTCCAATTATCTTTCATATACACCTCTAAAATATACGGCTTTTTTTCAATAAATACCAGGTAAACAAAGTCGCAACTGCAGTAATAATCATACTCCCAATAAAAGTCGCAAAAGGTAGACCTGTAACGTTCATACCATAGATCCCAGCCACAATCATTGGTGTTCCTTGAATAATTGTAAATACTGCAAGTACCTTCATAACATCATTAACATTGTTGGAAATGATTGATCCCATAACTGAAGATGTGGTATCAATGATATCTTGATAAATTGAGGCCATTGCCATCACTTGCTTAGATTCTATTTGTACATCATTTAAACGCTTTGAATCATTAGTATTTAGTTGATCATTCCATTCATTTATTAATCTAGATATAACCGCATCATTTTCAGTAATAGAGGCAGAAAAATAAACCAAAGATTTTTGTAGTTCAAGCATAACATACAAAGATCGATTACTTATTTCTTTTTTTATTCTAGCATCATTTAATTGTGATTCTTTTTGTATTTTCTTTAAATTTGGTATATAACTATCAATCATCACTTCCAATAAAACAAGTACAACACTTTGTATTGATTGATGCGTCACTTCCAAGTGCTTTTGATAAAGATCAACTAGTGGATAATCATCATGAACCACTGTTAGAATACGATTGTTTGTCCAAAGTAAAGATAACGAAGAAGTTTGGTGCATTGGATCTCGTTTTGTCTCTACTGGCACATCAAAATGAATCACTGGTAAATCATAATAATAATTGAACTCAGCTGTTTCATCAATATCCATTAAAGCATCAATTAAACGATCCGATACATTTAAATCAGCTAACTGCATCATCACTTCTTCTAATGATGGTGATTCTAAGTGCACCCACTCAATCACATCATCATTTATTTTTATCATCTGTTTTATCATATTATCACCCACTTAATCATACCACATAAAGTAAAAAAAAGAATCTCAATTTACTTAGATTCTTCTATCACATCAAAGACATAGCCATGAAGTATTTCTTTAATGTTTTCAATATCTTTTCCAATCACTTGTTGATAGGTTTGATAACCTTCAAAAACATCGTTTGTTATCCAAACAACTCCAAATTCATTTGTTTCATAATGAATTAAAAATTGATCTTTTTGTAAATCAATTTGTTTTTGTTGTTCTTTAAAAGACCACGTCGTTTGATACATCGTACCATAAGTCATCATAAGCCCTTCAGTACTAAAGACAGCTGTTTTAAGTTGAATCAAAGGCAATTGTCTTTGCATCAAATAAAAGCCCAGGAACCTTGATTCAATCGATAAATCAATCGCTCGTTCTAATCGATAACACCCTTCACTAACTTCAATGAGCGCATCCTTTGATTTCAACTCAATAAGTTGAATGGTTTCATCCATTGGTACAACACAAGTATTTGTTTGAAGCAAATCAACAACACCACCTTCTATACTACCTGTGGCTATGTCATATGCATACTCAAAATAGGACATCGTGTTATTTAATAAGAATTGAGCCTTTTGTTCACCAAGGTTGTCTTTTGTGATACCTTCAATTACGGGAACAAAATCTGGATACATGAGATATGTTTCTTTGTTTGTTTGGCACCCGAAAAGCAACAAGATTGAAAAAAGCGTGAGAACACGCTTATTTAGCTTGAGACAACGCATCATTTACTGCTTCAATAACCCCATTAGATGAGAGTGTTGCTTCTGCAACTGCATCAACATCTGCTGAATTCTTTTTAATGATTGCTGGGATTAATTCTTTTTCAACACTTTTCCAAAACTGCTCAGTTTCTTTTTGACTTACAACATTAATAGCGTCAATCTTTCCACCTTTAATAACTACCTCTAGTGTAATATCGCCACTGCGTCCTTTACCAACACCAGTATAAGTACCATCTTTTAAACCTGAACCTGAACTTGAACACCCAGTTAAAAGCAATGCTGGAATAACAAGCATCATACACAATGTAACAACTATTTTTTTCATCTTATTTTCCTCCTTTAGCTTCTTTTGCTGCCTCTTGTCCTGCAATACGTCCAAACACAATAATATCCGCTACCGCATTACCCCCTAATCGGTTAGCACCGTGAACACCACCAACTACTTCACCAGCTGCATATAAACCTTTAATTGGTTGCCCTGAAGTATTTAGTACTTGTGTATTGGTGTTGATTTTAAGTCCTCCCATGGTATGGTGAACAGCTGGTGATACTTCTACTGCATACCATGGCCCTTCTTTGAATGTGATTTTACCAAAATTAGTTCTTCCCATTTCATCTGTAGCACCTGTAATTGAATTTGCATAAGCATCAATTGTTGCTTGAGTTGTCGCAGCATCAGCTCCCATAAATTTCGCTAATTCTTCAACTGTTTTAAATTCACTTATGATGCCAAGTTGCATGTAAGCTTCAATCGCTTTGTAGTTATCACGAATTTCTTGATTGAATACCAAGAATGCTGATTGTTCTTTTTGTGCTAAGATTGCTTCTGAAACAACATCGCGTGTTTTAAGTTCATCAATAAAACGTTTACCATCACGATTAATTAAAATAGCACCTTCACCACGAACACCCTCAGTAATCATTTCTGCAGTTGTCAATTCAACCGTTGGATGTGTTTGAATTTGGTCCAAATCAACAACATCAGCACCAATAGCTTGTGCCATTTTGATACCATCACCAGTTGCACCAGCTTGGTTTGTTGTTTTAAATCCCTTTAGACTTGGTTTTAGTTCCGAAAACATTTCTTCATTAGCACCAAATCCACCTGTTGCCATCACAACAACTTTAGCATTTAATATAGCTTCTCCATCTTTTGTTTTAACTTTTACGCCAGTCACTGCACCATCTTTTGTTAACAGTTCAATTGCTTCTGTTTTTGTACGAATTTCAATACCTGCTTCTTCTACTTTTGTGCTTAACACACGAATCACTTCTTCACCAACTTTTGAACCATTTGCAGGTCGATGAATTCGATTATTGGTTGCCCCACCAGCAGCACCAACATCTGTTAAGTCAGCACCTAGACTTGCAAGCCATGCAATAGCATCAGCTGATTTCTCACTTAATATTTTGACTAGCGCAGGATCATTGATGTTTTTGCCACCTTTCATTGTATCTTCATACATCACTTCCGGTGTATCTGTAATCCCTTTAGCTTCTTGGTAAGGTGTACCAGCTGCATTCATTCCGCCAGTAGCGCGATTTGTATTACCCCCAACAATTGCGTTTTTTTCAATAACAACGACATTTGCCCCCGCATTTTTTGCTTCCATTGCTGCTGCAAGCCCAGCCCCACCTGAACCAACCACAACAACGTCAAATGTCTCTTCTTTTGCACTGTTTGTAGAGCATCCAACTAGTGTTACAGTTAGTGCTAGTACAAGTGCCACTCCAATTAGTTTTCTCATGTACAATCTCCTTTTCATATCCATTATACTAAAGACTTCTTAGATTGTAAATACGAATAAAAATAAACTAAAAAAACTTATTTTTAATACTAATAAAATCTACTATTCACATATATTTAACTTATTGTGTTAACTTCCCTTCTCTAACTCACTCTCTATGTGTAATTTGAGACGATTAAGTTTATCCTTGTATTGTTTACGATACAATACCTTTGCAAGCAAATCTCCTAAAATGGAGTGTTTACCATTTTTTTCACTATATTCTTCATAAATTATTTTTGTTTGTTCATTTATAGGATAAAACGTATATCGAACATGGTGCACAATACCTCTAATATCATCTCTTAATTCATAAAAATAACGCTCATTCACATCAAACTCTGTGATCACACAATCTACTTCATGTCGACTGTTTTGGGGACCATTTACTTTTTGACGATAACGCATCCCTTTAAGTGTTTTATAACTAACCCCTGTTTGTCCCTTAATTCGCATTTCTGACATGGCTGCTTTCATGATTGCATCAAATACATTTGTGACTTCTGCATTAATCTTAATCGTTTGTTTCATGTTGTCCTCCTACTGACTAATACTTAAATATAGCTTATACCGGCTTCCTACTTGATATGTTCTTGAAAACTCAAAGATGCTACCATCTTGTAATTTAGCACAGTTTTCAATATAAATCAATGCCTCATGTCGACTAATCGCTAATGCTTCGACATATTTTTTAGGTGCTGTAACAGCACTGATCATTTGTGTGCTAAATTTAATTTTACTTCCCAAATAGCCTTGAATATACGTATATAGAGATGATGGAAATGGTTCTTCACTTAGCAAATCTGGAAACATATCATAAGGCATATAGGTTTCTTCAATTGAAACCGGCATTTCATTGACTAAACAAACACGCTCTACCAATATCACGTTATCACCAACATTAATCCCAAGTTGACTTGCAACTTGGCTATCAGCCATTTGTATTTCTTTTTTTAGTAGCCGATAACTTGGTATCATACCCATTTGTTTTATTTGCTCTTTAAAACCAAGAATTTGATTATGTGGCACTTGTATTTGTGGTGGCGCAACAAGAGTCCCTTTCCTCCCCACAGTCCTAATCACAAGTCCTTCTTTTTCCAATTGAGTGATTGCTTGCCTAATGGTTGTTCTTGTAGTCATAAATTGCTTGGCTAACTCGCGTTCACTTGGAATCGGGTTACCAGGCATTAAATCTTGCATCATTATTTTTAGTGATTCTTTTATTGACATGTATTTTTTCATGATAACCCCTTTCATTTTAAGTATACATGAAGCCATCAAGATTTAAAAGAAAATATCTAATGTTGTCATAAAAAAAAGATCTTGGACATGTTAAGATCTTTCATTCAAGTTACAACTGCATATTTAATTCCCAATTAATGCCAAACTGATCTTTAACTTTTACATACATTGCGCCCCAAAACATTTCACCAATTGGTACTAAGATGGTCGCACCCGTTTCAACCATCACTTTTTCTAAATCGTTAAGTGCCTGTAATGTATCTATCTCTAACCAAAATGATACTTGATTTTGTTGATGTGGCTCAACATACAAATCACGACTCACCGCATCTCCTGCATAAAATACTGATTCACCAATTTTAATGCTTGCAAAAGCAATGTTTTCAAGCAACAACTGATCACTCGTCTCTCCTACATCACTAAAAGTCACTTTTTCAGTTATTTGTGCACCAAACACGTGTTCATAATAACGTAATGCTTCTCGACAATTTCCATTGAATGTCAACATCGGTGTCATTGTTTTAATCATTTTAAGTCCTCCTTTTCTAACAACCTAATCGTATCACATATAAATACAAACTTCTTATCATACATTGTCATCTTTAAATGATGAGACAAGGAGTTTTGTCACATTGAGTAAAATGGGAGGATCTTCTGGCAATGCATGACGCAATTTAATTTTATAGGATTCACCCTCATTTGGAAAGGTTATTTGTTCGTCAACTCTTCCTCTCAAACAATTTTTTAAATTGAAGTAAGCCATAATACCACCCTTTTTTTGAGGTGCACAAGCGAGTAAATAGTAGGAACCTGGTGGTATGTTTTGTAGTTGATTGCCACATAGGTTTTTAGTGGCTATAGCCGCAATTGGTTTATGATTGGGAATGGGTGTTTTAAATAAACCAATGAAGATTGTTCCTACTTGAATATTTTCTGTTATTTCAATGTCAACCTGACAAGTAGATTGCCCCTTTATTGGATGAAAGTGGACTTCTTTTAATTCACTTCCTTCAAACCAAACCAAATCATTTTGCAATGATGTCATTTCCTTTTTATATTGGATCGGAGAACTACCAGTAAATCGTTTAAACATATTTGTAAAAGTACCCGAACTTTCATAACCCACTTCATGCTGAATGGCCATAATAGAGTGATCTTGTTCCAGTAATTCAATTGCCTTTTCAGATTTAAGTGACGCTAAATAATCACTCACTGAATATCCTGTATTTTTCTTGAACTGGCGACTAAAGTAATATTTATCATAACCGAATATGTCAGCAATTTCTTCCACTTTTAACGTTTCATCAAACACATGTTGTTTGATGTAAACAAGAATTTCATCCATTCTTTCCTTCATCTCTCTCCCTCCTTTTGTTTAAAATTCGCCATGACACTTTTACAAATTATAACACAGGTCATTTCTAAGAAACAATCAAAGTAACTCACTTAACCTTATCGTAGATTTAATAAAGTAATCATAGATACGCTTTCCTATTATTCATTACATAGCGTATTTTTACTTTGATAAATCAATTAAACAATATGATTCATGAATTAGAAAATGCACAAACATTTGTTCAATAGACATTGACATTTAAGCCGACATCATTCATAATGACTCTAGCACCTTTAAGATAGTACGAGAGACTATTAAGGCACATACGTTTGTGGCGTCCTTCTTTTTGGTGTAAGGATTTTTTTATTAGGAGGAAATTATGAACTTTACAAAGAAAATGTTTTTATCATTAATTGGGGGATTGGTTGTTGGCATGTTGATGCTGTTTCTAAAATCAAACTTAGAAGCAAATACATGGTCTATGATTAATCGCTTACTATTTCAAGATCTTACAAAAGATGCATCTGCAATTGGTTTGTTTTACATTGTTGGTCAACTCTTTATTCAAGCATTACAGCTTGTGATTATCCCAATGGTGTTTACATCAATTACTTTGGCCATTTGTAACATGGATGATTTAAAGAAACTTGGAAGAATTTCATTTAAAACAATCAAGTGGTTTTTTGTTCTTTCAGTAGTTGCTCTCATATTCGCAACTATTGTAGGCTATTCAACTTACCAAATGGGTTTATTCAACACAACCATTCAAACATCGCTTGAACAAGCAACCCCAACAGTTGCTCAAAACCCATTACTCATCATTACCGGAGCCATGCCTTCTAACCTTGTACAAGCATTCTCAAATAATGGTGGTGTCTTAGCCGTTGTTGTACTAGCTGTCATTGTTGGTTTATGTATTCATACCTTAAACGATCGCTTGCAAGTGATCAAACAACTTATTGAAGATGTTAATCATATCGTTCATTTATTTTTAAACGTGATCATTACAAAATTCGCCCCTATTGCTGTCTTTGCACTACTTGTTAGAACATTTGCAGCTTATGGCACAGATTATTTAATTCCTGCTGCTATGTACATGCTTGTAACAACAGCTGCTTTACTCTTCTTTTTACTTGTTGCTTATCCTATTTTCATTGGTATTAAGACAAAACTTAATCCAATCCATTTCATGAAAAAAATGGCAAAAGTGATTGTCTTTGCCTTTTCAACTTCTTCAAGTGCTGCGTCACTTCCTTTAAATACGCAAACAACAACAGAACAACTAGGTGTAAACAGTGAAATTGCATCATTTGTTTTACCACTTGGTATGACCATTAATATGAATGGAACAGCCATTATGCAAGTCATTGCAACCATCTTTATTGCAAGTGTTTCTAAATTTAATCTTAGTCTTCCAACCTTAATCTTGATTGGGTCACTTGCTTTAATCGCATCGGTTGGAACCCCGGCAGCACCTGGTGCTGGTGGTATCATTTTGTTTACAATTCTTACAGGTATTGGTCTTAATAGCGAAATTGCAATTGCTTGTTATACGTTGATACTAGCGATTAATCGTCCAATTGAAATGCTTGTCACAACATTGAACGTGACTGGAGATAGTGCTGTTGCCGTTGTTGTTAGTCATGAAGAAGGTGAACTTGACACAACCATTTATCAAACAAAAGAAAAAGAATTAGTTTAAGACAGGTCTTCCTGTCTTTTTTCATACATCTTGATAATATGACAAACTCGTTCTTTTGCAATTAAATGTTCTATTTGATTAACATCATCAACCGTAAAAATGACTTTATTTACACTAAATGCGCCTCTATTAAATGTAATCATGACATCTTTATGCACCATAAACAAACGCCAATTTATACCCGTGTACTAGTCCTTTGATTCGATTACGATAGCGGAAAAAAGTAAACCACATGTCCTTTAAATGTATCCATACTTACCCAAAAAACTATCTCTATTTTATCGCATTAACAAAAAAATCACACTGTGCTTTTACCTTGATTCTCGGTGATAACTTTCTCCTAGTTTTGTTGGTGCTTGGCTTTTTTGTTTGCGATAACTCATCATGATCAATACCAAAATGGTTAGCACATATGGGACTAAGTCCGTATAATACTTTGATACTTCAAATGCTGTATTTTGAAGACGTGAACCAAGAATTTCTAGTGTCCCAAAAAAGAGTGCACCAATCAATGCAATACTTGGACGCCATCCAACAAATATGACGAGTGCGACCGCAATCCACCCTCTACCAGCTGTGATGTTTTCTTGCCAAGATGGCACATAAACAAGTGACAGATAGGCACCACTTAGTGCCACAACAGCACTTCCAATCATGATATGAATGAACTTGTATGTTGTGATGGGTATACCAATAGCATCTGCTGCTGCAGGGTTATGTCCAATCATCGTTGCTCTAAGTCCAGTACGTGTGTACTTGAAATAAAAGCCCATCAAACAAGCGATAATAATCAATGCATACACAAAGACATCTTGATTTGCAATGATAGGACCAAATATTGGAACATCTTTTAAAACTGGTATGGGCCATTTAAATGCTTCGGTTATATTTTGTGGGACTGTTTGACCAATGAATGGTTTCCCTAAATAATATGCAATACCTGTGCCAAAGAATGTTAAAGCAAGACCTGTTACAACTTGGTTTGCTCTTAGAACAATGGTCATGGTTGCATACAACAACCCCATTAACATGCCTACACCGATGGTTGCTAGAATACTTAAAAATGGATTTTTTGTTGTTGTGGCAACCATGAACCCACTAATGGCACCAACAAGCATAATGCCTTCTAACCCTAGGTTTAAGTGTCCAACTTTTTCCATCATGATTTCACCAATAGTAGCAAACCCCAGTGTTGTTGCAACCACAACCCCTGCACTAATTAATGATATGAGCCAATTCATTTTAAGTCACCTCTTTTCAAGACAAGGCGATGGCTTTTGAATAGTTCAGATCCAAGTACACAAAATAAAATTAAGCCTTGAATCATCAACGATATTGATGAAGAAACATTCATGGTTGATTCCATAAACATTGCCCCTTGTTGTAAACAAGCAAATCCTATACTTGTAACCACAATCATCGATGGTTTTAGTTTAGAAATCCATGCAACCATCACAGCTGTAAAGCCAATACCGGCGCCTATTTGGGTATTAAGTGTGCCTAGGTGACTTGATACTTGAATGAAGCCAACAAGGCCACAAAGGCCACCACTAAGTACCATGACTTGAATTATGGTTTGATGGATGTTGATGCCTGCATACCGAGCTGTTTCAATGCGTTCTCCAATCACAGCCATTTCAAATCCTTTTTTTGAATAATGGATGAAATAAATTGAAAACAAAATTGCAATAAACGCCATCATAAAACTAACTGGGATTCCAAAAATGTTTGTAAACAAAGCTTGTGTGACAAAGTTACTTACTTTAGGATATCCAAGTGACTGAGGATCTTTCCATATACCTTGTTGTAAGATTAATACTAGTTGAATTGCAATGTAGTTAAGCATTAACGTGACAATCGTTTCATTCACTTCAAACTTGACTTTAATGATGGTTGCAATCAATGCCCACAAAGCACCCCCAACAAATGCCATGACAATCATTAAAGGAATCATAATCAAGCCTGGTAAAGATTTAAAACTTAGGGCAATAAAAGAAGCAAATACGCCCCCCATAATGATTTGACCTTCTCCACCAATATTAATAAATTTCATTTTAAATGCAAATGCAATACCAATTGAAGCCAATATAATCATAGAAGCAAGACTAAGCATCTCAGTGATGCGGTATGTTGTACCAAAGTTACCTATTAACATAGCACTAAACACTTCTAATGGCACCAGTTTAAACACCATCAAGAAAACAGTAACTAAGATCATACCAAATAAGACACACCCTAGATTGATTAAGATTTGTTGTTTAGTAGATAATGGTGCTCGTTTAATGAATGTCATAAAGTGCCTCCAGTGTTTTTCCTGCCATCATTTGTCCAATCATTTGTTTATTTAATTGATTTGACTTTTCAACTCCCATCAAAAGGCCATCACACAAAACTGCAATACGATCACAAAATGTGAGTAGCACATCTAAGTCTTCCCCAATAAATAGAATGCCACATCCTTGTTTCTTTTGTTTATTCAACAATTCATAAATTTGATGGGTTGATTGTACATCAAGGCCCCTAACAGCGTACGCTGTAATCATCACTTTAGGCGCTTGTTGAAGCTCTCTTCCAAGCAATACTTTTTGAATATTGCCACCTGAAAGTAGCCCTACTGGTGTTTCAATTGATGGTGCTACGATACTCAGTGATTCAACCATTTGTTTTGCTTTGATGCTGGCATTTGTTCTTTTAAGCAATCCTTTTTGTTTATAATAATCACTTAATAAAACATTGTCTACGATACTCATACTTGGAACAAGTCCCATTTGCAATCGATCTTCAGGAATAAAGCTAAGACGAATACCCATTGTCGCTATTTGTCTAGGAGACAATCCATTGATTTGATTGTCATAAAAATAAATGGCACCCTGATCAATCGATCTAATTCCTGCAATTGCTTCACATAACTCTTTTTGTCCACTACCCGCTATTCCAGCAACACCAATAATTTCTCCTTCATGTAAATCTAAAGAAATATTGGATAGCACATTGGTTTGTTGATTCATAAGACCCATATGCTCTAATCTTAAAATCGTACTTCCTATATTTGTTTGTTCGTATGGTATATGTAAATCAACATCATCACCCACCATCAAACTAGCCAATTCCTTTTCCGTCATACCCGCAACTATTCCATGATAAACAGATGTCCCTTGATGCATCACTGTTACTTCATCAGCATAACTTAGTACTTCATTTAATTTATGGGTAATAACAATGACACAGCAACCATCTTGTTTTAAAGAAGTTAAAACATTGTATAGTGACTCTGTTTCATGGTCTGTTAAAACTGCTGTCGGTTCATCAAAAATTAAGATCTTTGCCCCCATGTATAAGACCTTCAAGATTTCAACATATTGTTTTTGACTTACGGATAAGGAACCAATCAAAGCATCTAATGGAAGCTGCAAATGATGTTTATCCATCATCGCTTGAACAAACTGACGATCTTTTTTAGTTGTTCTAAAAAAAGCATGACCATTTTGTACCACAATACTTTCTAAAACAGTCAGTGAATCAACTAATTTAACATGTTGATGCACCATACCAATACCTAATTGACTTGCTTTTTTAGGACTACTAATTGTTACTCTCTTTTGAGAGATCATTATCACACCTGCATCAGGCGCATAAATACCTGACAAGATATTCATCAATGTACTTTTACCTGCACCATTTTCCCCTAATAGAGCGTGCACTTGATGATAGTTTGCTTCTAAACAAACATCATGATTGGCAATTACATCACCAAATCGCTTACTCATTTGACTCATTTTAATGGCTTGTTTCATTTTATTTGTCCAATAACACCTTCAACAAAATAATCCATTGAAACAATCTCTTCATCACTTAATTGTTTCCCAGATTCAACCACAATTTTCCCGTCTTGTCCTTTTATAGGTCCTTCAAATACATTTTTAGAACCATCCGCTATTTGTTTTGTCATCTCATTTACTTCATCAACAACAGTTTGAGGAACCACTGAGTTAAATGGTGCCATACCAACAAGCCCTGTATCTAACCCATCAAAATAAGCCTTAGACTCAAAACGATTTTCTTGCACACGTTTCACTGCTTCAACATAGAAAACACCCCAATGCCACACATTAGATGTAAGATTCGCTTTAGGTGCAGCACTAGACATATCTAAGTTATAACCAATCCCGTAAATCCCTGCTTCTTCAGCTGCTTGTTGCACTGCAGTTGTATTTTGATGTTGAGCGATGACATCAACACCATGACTAATTAATGTTTTTGCAGCTTCTTTTTCAGCAACAGGATCAAACCAAGTATTTGACCACTGCACTTCAACTGTTACATTGGGATTCACTGATTTAGCACCTAATGTAAAAGCATTGATTGAACCAATCACCTCAGGAATAGGGAATGCACCAACAAATCCCAATTGATTGCTTTTGCTCATTCTAGCAGCTACAATACCCGCTAGGTAACGTGCTTGATAAATACGTCCAAAATAATTGGCCATATTATCCGTCAATTGATAACCTGAACAATGGTAGAACTTAATGTTTGGGTATGCTTTAGACAACTTAACTGTTGGTTCCATAAATTCAAAACTCGTTGCAAAAATAACCGTTGCACCTTGATCAATTAAACTCTTTGCTACTTTTTCAAAATCTGCTTCCTTAACATTTTCACTATAAACCGTCTTAACCCCAAGTTCTTTCTCAACTTCTAATCGACCTGCATCATGAGCTTGATTGTAGCCACCATCTGTGATTGAACCATTGTAAATAAACCCTGCGACAACCTCACCATTTTTCTTTGTTTCAGTCGAACAACCTGCTAATACGAGTAGCCCCACTAAACAAAACATCAAAATTTTTCTCATAATATCCTCCTTGTTTTATTACAATTCATCATCAAAAAAAACTCTCACAAAAGTGAAAGTCAATGACAAAATAATCCTCAAGAGGATATACATTTTGCCGTAGTCCACTAATTTACGGTAAGTGGGTAGAGACTTTCAGACCATATTTCTGATTATATACGACGATGTAATTGTTACGTCCATTATATCATCTAAACAAATTAAATCAACCCACTAAAATGATTAACACAAATGAATCCTCTTACATAGATAAACTTTTCAATAAGTGTTTCACATACTTGACTAATATTACATCATAAATAACTGAAATGAAAAACTCAGTGTTGTTTTAAACAACCACTGAGTCATTAATTTATATCATTTAAATTTGTTTCAACAACAACTTTTTGTTCTCTTGACTTCATTGTACCCGTATCAACTAGATCAATGATTTCTTCCTTAACCAAAGTTTCATATTCAAGAAGCGCTGTTGCCACTCGATGAACAGCATCTTTGTAAGTTTCTATCAAACCAAGTGCATCTTGGTAACAACGATCAACAATAGCTTTGACTTCTTCATCAATACGAACCAAAGTCACATCTGAATGAGAATACGGTTGCATCATTGGATCTTCACGTTCTAATTGAATAGTCCCTAAACTTGACATCCCAAGTTGGGTAACCATCTGATACGCAATGTTTGTTGCTTTTTTAATGTCATCACTAGCACCTGATGAAATATCATCAAAGAAAACTTGTTCCGCTGCACGACCTGCTAGAAGCCCTGTAATCCTTGACATCAACATACGTTTAGAATACAAGAAACGATCTTCTTTAGGTGTTGAAAGCACATATCCGCCTGCATCTCCTCGAGGAATGATGGTTACTTTTTGAACCACATCTGCATCTTCTACTTTAAGACCAACAACAGCGTGCCCTGCTTCATGATGAGCCACTGTGTTTCTCTCTGTCTCAGTAAGACGACGTGATTTTTTTGCAGGTCCTGCAATCACTCGATCAATCGCCTCATCAATATCATGGATATCAATTGTAGCGTGACTATTACGCACTGCCATTAAGGCTGCTTCGTTTAACGTATTTTCAATTTCTGCACCACTAAATCCCGGTGTTCTTTGTGCAAGATCATCAAAATTAATGTCTGCACTAATTGGTTTATTTTTAGCATGAACTTCAAATATTGCAGCACGCGCTTTACGATCCGGAAGTGGAATGTTAATCTGACGATCAAAACGACCTGGTCTAAGTAGCGCTGGATCCAAAACATCAGCACGGTTTGTCGCCGCAAGAATGATGACACCTTCATTGGTATCAAAACCATCCATTTCTACTAATAACTGGTTCAATGTTTGTTCTGATCTTGATTCGCTCATCACTGAACCTGAACGTTTACGACCAACAGCGTCAATTTCATCGACAAAAATGATACATGGTGCAGTTTGTTTGGCTTTTTTAAACATATCGCGAACACGACTTGCCCCAACCCCAACAAACATTTCTTCAAATTCAGAACCAGAAACAAAATAGAATGGCACATTGGCTTCCCCTGCAACTGCTCTTGCAAGCAACGTTTTCCCTGTACCAGGAGGGCCAACTAGAAGTACTCCTTTTGGAATACGAGCACCCATGTTTGTATATTTTTTAGGATTTTTAAGATATGAAACAATTTCTGTCATCTCTTCCTTTTCTTCATCACTACCGGCAACATTTTCAAACTTCACTTTACGATTGGTTTCCATACGAGCACGTGAATTAGCCATATCAAATACTTGTTTGTTGGCACCTCCACCACCTGCTAAACGAGAAAGCATGAACACCATTAATCCAATTAACAATAATGTTGGTCCAAACGACAACAACACCTGCATAAACATGCCCACTTGATTTGGATCAACTGACTTAATTTCTTTTATTTCTTGTGTTCGAAGTGTTTCCATAATATAATCTAAATTTGATTGTGAAAATGGAATGGTTGCTTTAAATGGTGTTTCTTTTCCATCTTTATCATAAGTTCCAGTAACCACAAGCAACGGATCATTTGGTTGAATGGTCACCGTCTTTAGATTACCTTCCTGTAATTCATTCATAAATTCATTGAAATACAATGTCTGTCTTGATGTTGGCATTGAAAACGTTTGAAACATCAATGCCATTGCTGCCATCACTAAAATGAGTGGCAATAGACTCTTAACTAAACTTGTTTTTGGTTTTTGTTCTGCCATAACCTTACCTCCTATCTATACAGTGATTCTTTTAGTACCCCTACATATGGTAAATTACGATATTTCTCATCAAAATCCAATCCAAACCCAATAACAAATTTAGGGGGAATGGTAAATCCTACATAATCCGCTTCAATCGCAATCAATCGATTTGCAGGCTTATCTAACATGGTTGCAACTTTCACTGAACGAGCATGACGACTTTCAAGTAAATCAATCACTACCTTTAGTGTTTTACCCGTATCCACAATATCTTCAACAATCAACACTGACTTGTCTGTCACTGCAGTTGTTAAATCCTTTACAATACGCACTTCATGTGACTCTGTTCCAACATAACTTGAGACATCCATAAAATCAATCTCTAATTCTAGTTCAATATGCTTCATTAATTCTGCTAAAAAAGGAATTGACCCTTTTAAAAGACCGACTAAAATTAGGGGTTCATTTTGATAATGCTCTGTTATCACTGCCCCCATTTCACGGCATCTTTTTTCAATTTCTTCTTTAGATACAAGTACTTCCTGAACATCCGGATGCATTGTGACCCTCCTTTATATATACTCAACTATTGTAACACAAACAAATTGCATTTGATACCTGTTTGATGCTTGTTTTTTGCGATTTTCGGTATTAAAAGCAATGTTTGGTTTCGATTAAACACCAATGGCCATAATTGACGTTCTCTATATGGAATTTTAGCATCGATGAACAAGCGTGAGACTTTTTTATGCCCATATGTTAAAGATATCTTATCACCTGGTCTCATGGTTCGAATGATTAAAGGAAAATCATCTTTAGTTAGCCCAATGCCACATCGGTCATCACCCTCCAGCATCAAACTAAAATACGGGGTTGTGAGTAGCTCCCCCTCATTCACAAGATATTCATACTGCAATGTTTTGTTGTGAACAATCATCAATTGATCATAATTTCTTTCTATCACAACATCTTTATTGATGTTAATGCACGCATGTCCAGAAGTTGACATCAACAGTCGCGTAATTAAATCATACGTTCGTTTTTTTAACGCAATATGAACACCATGGTACGCCAAAAGCTTTTGCCAAAAAAAAGGATTGGTGTCGCGCAACCACATAACATTTAATTCGCCTGAATCTAAGTATCGTTGCATGTCTCTACTTGCCTGAATCAACTGTTCTTCTAAAGCATCATTATCACTTACCATTTGTTTCATTAGTGCATCTAAATCAAGTTCTTTAAGCATTTCTCGTTTTTGATTGCGTCTATATTTTAAGCTAAAATTACTCAAATCATCAACATATGTTACACCATACTCTTTTGCATAAGCCTCAATTTCATCTCTTGAGATATGAAGCATCGGTCTAATCACACGAACACCATACATAACAGTTTCTTTCAATATGCCATAATGTTGTACCAAACCTCGTTCTTTTTGCATCAAATATGTTTCTAAACAATCATTTAATTGATGCCCAACAAGAATACCCTGAGCACCCCTTTCTTTAACAATCGTTGCCATCCATTGATACCTTATAACCCTAGCTTGTCCTTGAATATTCCCAGTAATCTTTGGTGCATCATGCACCAAGCACTCAACACCTTTATTTAAACAATAAGCTTCAACAAATCTTTGATCATCATCACTTTCTTTTCTTAAATGATAATTCACATGGCATACAATAACATCCAACCCTCTTTTTAAACACTGATCTAATAAAACCATTGAATCGATGCCTCCTGAGACACCTACTACATATAAACCCGCTAACGTTTCCATAATAAAAAATAATTCAACACAGTTGAATTATCATTCCTCAGAAAAAAGCACAATGTGTTCACCAGGTAATGTAAAGCGATACTCTGATCTTGCAATTCTAGCGATATACTCAGGATTATCTAGGTTCGTTATTTCTTTAGTTAAATCCGCATTCAATGCTTCAATTGATTCCTTTTCTTTTGCAGCTTGTTGGTGTTCACTCTTTAAATAAAAGAGTTTAGCGACATTTTGTGAAAGGGCCATAAGTGAAAAGGCTGTGCCAATCATTAAAAACAAAAGGACAAGTCGTCTAAATTTAAATTTTGGTTTGTTCATGATCATCACCTCTATCTATAAATATACATCAATCTAAATAGAAATGCAATCTCAATCCTTGTTTAAACAATCATTTAGATGATTCTTTTAATGTTAATAACCCCCGAATACCATTTGAAACAATGGCATAGATTGGAAATACAATCCACCCAATTGACCACCATCTAGCATCAATTAATAATCCAATCGCAACAAAAGAAATCCCAAGTAACGGGAACACAATGCCATCGACAACATTCATCACTTTATTTTTTTCACGCTCAGTTTCACATGTTTTCTCAATGCTAGATTCCATCATTGCCTTGGTTGTTAGCGCAAAGAACCCTACACCAGAGATAATAAAGCTCATGACACCAAGACCAATAAGAAAGAAAAACAAGGTGTGATAATTAGAAACTGTTGATACAATCACCCCACTTAGCACCAATAAAATACCAATAAAAATGCCAATACCACCATAAATCATTCGTTTTTGATCGATTTGTTTTTGTTGATTAACCCAGTACTTAAAGTCATTTGTTTTATGGTGATCAAGAATAAAGGTTGAATAGTCATTGTCTTGCTTAAAGTATAAAACACCAGCCATAATAAACAACAAGACCCCAATCGCAATCGGTATAAATAGTGCTAGAAGACTAAATACTTCGTTTTCTTCTATGACAGAAAACCCTTGTAACCCAACACCTTGGATGCATAAGAAAACACCAATCGCAACAAGAAATCCTCCCTTTCTCGTTGCACTTTGTCGTAAGCGATGTAGGTGTTCAAAAGATGTCATATCAATACTTTGAGCTTCTGACGCTAATTCAACCCCGATTTCTTTCATTACATCTTCAATGTTACCAAGGGATGCAATGGCTTTTAAGGTTGCTTCCTCTTCACTCATCCCAAGTGACATGGCATCATCTCTTTTCTCAATGAGATTTGCTTGGATTTCTTCTTTCAATTCTTTAACCCTTGGTGATGCTTCATAATCAGAAAACACAAATGCCAAATACTTTTCTATTTTATTCATTTTCTTTCCCCCTCCACAAGTAATGTCATAATTGACTTTAATAGTGCCCATAATGCCAAGTTATCTTGCAACAATGCTTGACCCTTTTTTGTGATACGATAATACTTACGTCTTGCACCAGCACCTTGATCACCCCAATAAGATTCAATGGCCTCGAGTTTTTCAAGTCGCTTGATACTTGAATATAATGTTGCTTCTTTTAAATCAAATAAGTGGTTGCTTTGTTCATATAAGCGTTTCGTAATTTCATAGCCATAACAGTCTTGTTCAACTAATTGTTTAAGAATCATGGTATCAATGTGTCCACGTAATAAATCTGAGTTCAGTTCTTTTTCCATACTAACCTCCTACCAACATCATACACCACAGTACTATGTCTGTCAAGGTACTATGCTAAATACATCTATTATTTAAACAAAGAACTATCATTAGGAAAGGACCAGCACTAACGCCGGTCCTTTGTTTTTAATCATTTAGTTTGTTCGAATATTTCGAAATAATAGCTTCCGCTACTTTCATACCATCAATAGCTGCAGACATAATACCCCCTGCAAATCCTGCCCCTTCACCTGAAGGATAAATACCTCCAATATTTGAAATCATTTCTTCACTGCGTGTAACGCGAACTGGACTAGATGTACGACTTTCAACTGCCGTCAAAACTGCATCATCCATTGCAAAACCAGGCATTTTTTTATCAAAAGCAATAAGTGCTTCTTGAATGCTTTTAATCATTTCTTTATTGAATAAGGTACTAAAGTCAGTTAACTCGACACCTAATGCATAAGATGGTTTTACTTTCCCTAGTGTTGTTGATGGTCGATTTTTTAAAAAATCTTTGACCAACATTGCTGGCGCTTTATAATTACCTTTTCCTAGCTCAAAAGCTTTCTTTTCTAGTGTTCGTTGATACCAAATACCTGCTAAAGGATGATCACTACCAAAGTCCTCTTTTAACACTTGAACAACGATTGCACTGTTGGCATTACGACCATTACGCGCATGATAACTCATCCCGTTTGTGACAAGATGATTGGTTTCACTCGCCGATGGGACAACAATACCTCCTGGGCACATACAAAAGGTGTACACACCTCTACCAGTAGTTGCTGTATGTGTTAGTTTATACTCAGCAGCCCTTAATTTTGGATGTGAGGCAAATTTTTTATATTGCATTTGATTGATCAAAGTTTGTGGGTGCTCAATGCGAACACCAACTGCAAATGGTTTTTGTTCTAAATGAACTTTTCGATCATACAACATAGTAAATGTATCACGTGCACTATGTCCAATTGCAAGTAAACAAACGGATGTTTCTATCCACTGTTCATGATTAACTTCAACTGCCTTTAGTTCATTGTTTTCAACTTTAAAATCGGTTACTTGTTGGTTAAACAACACGTCTCCACCAAGTTCAATAATGGTTTGTCTTATTTTTTTAACCACTTCACTCAATAAGTCAGTACCAATATGTGGGCTCGCTTCATATAAAATACTTTCTGGGGCACCTGCTGCAACCAATTCTCTTAAGACAGCTCTTCCTTTTAAATCTTTAACTCTTGTGGTCAACTTGCCATCAGAAAAAGTACCTGCTCCCCCTTCTCCAAATTGTACATTGTTTTTTTCATCTAATACACCATTTCTCCAAAAATCTTTAACCTTTTCGATGCGTTCATCTACGACACTACCTCGTTCTAAGACAATGGGACGATAACCATTTCTCGCAAGTAATAATGCCGCAAACAATCCACTTGGTCCAAACCCAACAACAACAGGACGATGTGTTAATGGTAGCACTCCTGGTTGTGGCGCTTCATAATGCTCATCTTTTGGTTCACTCACAAACGGGAATACTTTGACCTTGTCTTCATATCTCAATGTTGCATCAACGGTATAGACAAGTTGTACATCTTTTCTTGCATCAATGGATTCTTTCACAATTCTAAATTCTAAAATTTCTGTTTCATAAATCTGGAGTTTTTTTGCTAATTTCTTTTTCAATAATGATATTGGGTCATCTAACCCAAGTTTAATACCTGTTACGCGTATCATGTTTCACCTCTTTATCATTATACCACGAATACAATGGTTTCATACATTTTATCATTTGTTTTGTTTAGAACAATTATGATATAATTTAAAGTGAGGTGATTCAATGAACTTATTTAAACTAAATCATCACTTGATGACTGAATCCAAAGTCTTTAGAGATCCTATCCATCATTACATCCATGTTAATCACAGTTTCATATGGGAGCTAATTAACACAAAAGAGATGCAACGATTAAGACGCATTAAACAACTTGGTGGTACATCTCAAGTTTATCAAACTGCAGAGCACTCTCGCTTTATTCATTCCCTTGGTGTTTATGAGATCATTCGTTCTATCGTATTAGAACATGAAACCATTTCAAGACACTTAAGTGATTATGATAAAGCAGTGGTGATGTGCGCTGGTCTTTTACATGACCTAGGTCATGGTCCATTTTCTCATGCTTTTGAACATGTTTTTAAGCAAGACCATGAAGCTTATACCGTTAAAATGGTACTTGGTGATACATCTGTTAATCAAGTTTTAAAACGTTATCACCCAAATCTTGCACAAGATATTTCCCAGGTAATTGAAAAAACACATCCTAATAAAGTTCTCATTCAACTTGTATCAAGTCAATTAGATGCTGATCGAATGGATTATTTACTTCGTGATTCTTACTTTACCGGTACAAGTTATGGGCAATTTGATATTCATCGAATATTAAGAACCATGCGTATTCAAGACGACCAAATCGTTTTTAAATCTTCTGGTGTTCAAGCCATTGAAAACTATATATTGGCTCGTTATCATATGTATTGGCAAGTTTACTATCATCCTGTAGCTCGTAGTTATGAACAGTTATTGATTGCCATATTTAGACGCATCCATGATTTGTATCATCAAGGTTATGCATTTAAAACAAAACCTCAATTGTTAATCCCAATACTTGAACAACGACCTTTAACAGAACAAGAATATCATTTACTTGATGAACCAAATGTTTGTTTCTATTTCTCTATGTTCATTGACGAACAAGACACCATCCTAAGTGATTTGTGTGACCGCTTTATGAATCGTCGTTTATTTAAGTATATCGATAAAAACACCATCAGTAAAACAGCACTTCAAGCAAAACTGGTTGAACATCATTTTGACCCTGTTTATTATTTACACAGTGACGGGCAAATACAAATCCCTTATCACTACTACGGGTCTCAAGATGGTGACATCTTAATTCGTAGTAACCACGAATTAAAAGCATTGCCTTACGCTTCCGAAATCGTTCACGCTATTTTAAATAGTGACAAGAAAAAAAGGAATGAACTTTGGTTCTTCCCTCATTACTAGAACTCACATTTGTGAGTTTCTTTTTTTAAAAAAGCATCTAAGTTAAACTTAAATTGATCATTTTGTTGGCTAGTTCGCTTACTAGGACCTTTAACACGTTGCCTAGATTGTCTCATCTTCTTTGATGCTTGGCGTACTTCAAGTAAGCCATCAATTGTATCATTTGTATAAAACCAACCATCTTGATGCATCACATGAACCTTTTTGGTTAGACATAAGGCTGCTAATCCATAGTCTTGTGTGATCACAAGATCTCCCGCCTTAATGAGTTTAAGCAGTGCAAAATCAACACTATCCGGACCCTTACTGACCACAACAATCTTCACATCTTGACTAAATTCATGCGCTGTGTCGCACACAATGACGACTTCAACATGGTATTTATTTGCAATATCAATGGTTATATCAGTAACCGGACACCCATCTGCATCAATGTATACAATCACGAGATACCCATGCTGTGATACAACTCTAAGTAAGTCAAGGCACAGCGTTTACTAGAAAAATCTGCTTTAAATCCATTTTTAATGAGTATTGGAAACACACCTGAATGATAAACACTCAGTGCATAAAAGACAACCCAACGAAATTGTTCTAATGAAAACTCACTAAAGCTAAACCCAAAACCTGTATGTTCAAACTGATTCCATGGGATAATGGAATCCTTTAGACCACCCGTCTCAAACACAATTGGTATAGTACCAAATGATAGACTAATCATTTGTGCTAATCCACATGGTTCAAACTTTGATGGCATCAAAAACAAGTCAGCTGCAGCATACAAATGATGTGCTAAAGATTCATTGTATCCTTCATAAAAATACATATTTGCGTACTGTTGATGAAGCTCATGCAAATAGTCCGTATAGAATCGATCTCCCGAACCAAGGATGAACACTTGAACATTATTTTGTAGTAATTCAGGCAACAATTGATTAACTAAATCAAATCCTTTTTGATCTGTAATTCTAGAAACCATCACGATCAAAGGATCGTCAATATTCTGTGTTATTTGATAGTGATGATACAAAGCCTCTTTGTTTTTTCTTTTTCCTATTTTAACATCTCTTTTTTGATAATGCTCTTCAATCATCGGACTCTTACTCGGACTAAAGTAGGTTAAATCAATCCCATTAAGAATACCCCAATAATCATCTTGCCTCATATTAAGAATGCCTTCTAAGCCTTCTCCAAACGCACTTGTAAGTGTTTCATGTCGATATGTTGGTGATACTGTATTAATTTTATGTGCCACTTGAATACCACATTTTAAACAATTGACAGCACCATTATGCATATAATCACCACTTCTTGGTAACCCTAGTGCATCAATTAATGTCTCATTTGTCCAACCTTGAAAACGTATGTTATGGATTGTCAAAAGCGTTTTTATTTTATGATATCGCCAATCAACCATATGCTTATGTTTCAAAATATAAGGCAACATAGCCGTATGCCAATCATGCACATGCGCCACATCTGGTATGAACTCTAGATAACCAAATGCATCCAATACTGCATGTGAAAACCAAGCATAACGATAAACATCGTCTTGATAACCATAAATAGCGTCTCTTAAAAATAAATCTTCATTATCAATAAACAAATACGTGATTTTGTTTAACTTCAGGGATACAATACCTACATATTGACCAAGTGAATAAAAATAGCCAAGATGAGTTAATTGATTATGATAACGTTGTTTTATTGATGAGAACATCGGCAAAAAGACTTTTACATCATGTTTTTGTTTAACATACTCATGTGCAAGTGACCCAATCACATCAGCTAAACCACCTGTCTTAATAAGTGGTGTTGCTTCAGATGCCACCAATGCTATCTTCATGATGGATTACCTTTAATATAAGATTTTTTAGGAATATATAGTGGTTCACTAGGTGTCCCTGATAAAACAACACCATCTTCAATCACAACATCTTTATCCACAACAACATGTTTTAGATGAACGTTTTTACCAATTTGCGCATTCGTGAAAACGATTGAATCTTCAATAACAGAACCTTCATCTAGTATCACCTTATGAAACATAATGCTCCTTAAAACATCTCCTTTAATAACTGAACCAGTTTCAATAATCGCATGTTTTATGGTTGCATGGTCATGAATATGAGCTGGAAAAGATTGATGTTCCTTCGTAATAATTGGTCGATCTATCTTAAAAATCTCATTTCTTGCTTTTACATTATTAAGTAATTCCATTGATACACGATAGTAATCATTTAATGACTCAATTAAATAAAATGCCTTAAATATTTGTATTGTATGAATACTTATATCTTTTGAATTCAAAATTGTATCCGATAGATTAAGCTCTCCCGTTTTTGGCGCTGCCAATGTTAACTGTTTAAGTACATCAATCGTTGAAATATAAATACCTGTATTAAGTTGTCCTTTTTTAACAACACTTAAATCTTTTCCTGACTCAATGTGGATGTTTAATAGCTTTTGAAAGTCCAAACTATGAATTGAATAACCATTCACCACGATTACATATTGATGATAACTCTTATTTAAAAGCTCAATATGATCTCTAAGTCGTTGATAAGCAATCATGGGTTCATATGGAATATCTAGTAAAGATGACGGTAAAATAAAGAGCCCTCCACGATTTCTATCTAAGTTCCAAAACTTACCACCACCTAAATGATCCCTTAAAGAACGAGCAGAATCTTTAGTGAAAACACCAACATTATCGCATTCTGCATGGTAACCAGAAGAAAGAGCAAAATCAACTAACTTATATTTTGCAAAAAAAGGAATAGCTGCTATCGGTCGACGTTCATTCATTTGTTTGAATTGTTGACTTCTTGTCGTCGCATCGATGATCATTAAAAACTTATTCATGATGATTTCCTCCCTAATGATTTTTTAGACACCAATTGAATATCATCTGGTGTTCCTTTAATAATGGTACCATGTGGCACAGTGACTTGTTCATCAACAATTGCATATTCAATGACCGCATCTTCCTCAATAACAGCGCCAGGTAACACAACACTATGAGATACACGTGCACCCTCTTCAATCGTTACATTGAGTGAAATAATACTCTTTTCAACATCCCCTTCAACACTAGCACCTTCATCAATCAAACTATTCACAATGGATGCTTCATCCCCAATATAAGCAGGTCGTGCATTAACTGACTTCGAAAATATTTTCCACAAGTTTTCTTTTAAATCTAAGTGCTTTTCACCTGGTTCAATCAAATCCATATTTGCTTGCCACAAACTATCAATTGTTCCAACATCTTTCCAATACCCATCAAATACATGAGCATAGACCAACTTATGATCATAAACCATTGCAGGAATGATGTCTTTACCAAAATCATAGTTAGTTGTTTCTTTTTCTAATTCGGATTTCAAATACTGTTTTAGTGCACTGTACTTAAAGATGTAAATACCCATTGATGCAAGTGTACTTTTGGGTTGCTTTGGTTTCTCTTCAAAATCAATGATTTGACCTTCTTCATTAGTAATCATAACCCCAAAACGACTTGCCTCTTCTAAAGAAACATCCATTACCGCAATCGTCAAATCAGCATCACGTTGTTCATGTTCTTTCAACATCTTCATGTAATCCATTTTATATATTTGATCACCTGATAAAATGAGGACATGTTTAGGATGATAATAATCCAAAAAGTGCATATTAGCATAGATGGCATGCGCAGTTCCTTTATAAAAATACTGTTGCGCGCTGTTTTGGTAAGGTGATAAAATAGATAAACCCCCATTTTGAATATCTAACTCCCAAGCCGCACCATTCCCTACATGACGCGTTAATTCAAATGGCTCATACTGTGTTAAAATCCCAACTGTATTGATCTGAGAATGCAAACAATTTGATAAAGTAAAATCGATAATCTTATAATGACCACCAAACGATACTGCTGGTTTAGCATTGGTGTCTGTTAAATCATACAAGCGAGTGCCTTGCCCACCTGCTAGAAGCATTGCTACAATTTCCTTAGCCATGATAATCCTCCTTATTTTACTAAGATTTCTATTTCATATGGACCTACTGTTAACTGATTAACACCTTTTGTTTCATTGTATGGTACATTTAAATTAATGCGTTCATACTCATCTTCTAATACCAATTCCTGTGGATATGGCGTGATATTAAATATCACATGATAATGATTATACGGACTACAAAAATCAACATGATTGATGTGATAATGGATCATTCTACCATCATGCCCTACATGTACGTGGCGACGAATCAGTTCAGGATCTGTTAATCTAAATGCAGCATGATGTTTTCGAATGTAAATGAGTTTCCTTACCCATTCAACCAGTGTCTTTTGACTTGAAACAAGTTCCCAATCAATTCGATTCACTTCATCACTTGCATTATAGGAGTTGTTGTCACCTTTTTTTGTTCGTGAAAATTCAGAACCCCCATGCAAGAAAGGAATGCCTTGACTTAATAAAACAAATGCCAACGCTAAACGTTGATAGTGTCTTATTAAATCCTGGTCTTGTGTCACTTTCATGAAACGATCATAAAGCGTTAAATCATCATGACATGAAACGTAATTGATGCTTTGAGTTGGTAATAGATACGTATCTTGAATACAACCCGTTAAGATACGATAACTAGCACCAAGCATATAGGTGTTACCTGAAGCTAGTCCAAGTTCTTGTGTATTAAACGTAGACCCTTTAACCAAATCACGGAACGTATCGTTAAAGAAGCCAATACTTGGGATTTGATCCGCATTTTGTTGATTCATGAGTTGTTGCGCTGGTATACCTGTTGGCATTTGCCATCCTTCCCCATACAAATAAATATTAGGATTAATTGCACGCAAAGTCTTTTCTATAGTACGCATGGTTTCCACATCCATTAGACCCATTAAATCAAAACGAAAGCCATTAATATGAAATGCCTCAGTAAAATAAACAAGCGTGTCCACAATATATCTTGATACCATTGAATGCTCCGTTGCAACATCATTTCCACAACCAGAACCATTTACCAATTGATATCGATTATCTGTTCTAAAGTAATACCCCGGAACAAGTCGTTCAAAACTAAATGTATCAACATGATGAACATGGTTATAAACAACATCTAAAATTACACCTATTCCATGTGATTTAAGTACTTCAATGGTTTCCTTCAACTCATTAATGCGACAATAAAAGCACTCAGGATCCGTTGAATAACGACCCTCTATAACTTGTAATTGCTCTGGATCATACCCCCAGTTATAAAAATCATCAAATTCAAAATCAGTCACAGAAGAAAAATCAAATATTGGCATCAATTGAATATGTGTAATACCAAGTGACACAAGGTAATCAAGTCCAATTGGATCACCAAATTTATTAACCAATCCTGTTTGACCAAAAGCTAGGAACTTTCCTTTATGAGTAAATCCATCAGCTGGATTAATAGAGAAATCACGTACATGCAATTCATAAATAATGGCTTGATCAATAGGTAAATCATCAATTGGGTGATGCTTCATTTCTACCTCAATTTTACTTGGATCCATGACAACACTAGCCGTTGAATTTAATTTTGACGTCTTGCCATAAGGATCCACTGACTCTTCCCAATAACCATAGTTTTTAACTAAATAAACATATGACCATCCTTCATAATCACCTTCAATACTAATTGCCCAAACCCCATGATCCAACTTTTGCATCAAATGCGACTGTTTGTACTTTCTTCCCGGACTATCAAGCACAACCATGACAGTACTTGCAAGTGGTGCCCACACTTTAAAAGTTGTTTCGACTTTTCGATAAAATGACCCCAATGTTTCATTTGTATGATACATTTCTTTAAACCAATTGGTTTTAAGTACACCTCTAGGTATCAAATACTCCTTGTTTCCCCTTTGATTGTAAACATAATAACGTATTGATAAATCAACATCAAAATCTAATTCCAATTCATAAATATATTGATTTTCAAAAGGATAAACAGATAAAACACGATAATCATAAGTCTTTTCCAAATCCCATATCCAAAACTGATCATACTGTTTATCACTTTCAATGCGCACTAAATTCTTCTTTTCTAAATAAGCCCTCATGCTTCAATTCCTCCCTTAGACTGATACAAATAAATCGTTGTAAATGCAGGTAAATCAATATAAATATGACCATCCTTTACTTCATAATACCCCGCAATAGACCTTTTTCCTCCAAACATGTCATCACTACTATTCAACACAACATGTAAACTTTCAACACCATCAACCGGTAACCTATAATACGTATAATCAATCCCAGAAGTGTTCATCAGCACATACAACCGGTTGCCCTCTTTGTCAATTCTTTGGTATGCCAACAAATTATTTTGTACATGTTCATAATGATACTTGAACCCTTCTTTTAAATGGTCCAGTTCAAACATAGGTAAACATGTTAAGTATATTTTTTGAAGTGTTTCCATGTAGTATTTAAACTGTTGATGTTCTTGATACTGAAGTAGTGACCAATCCAGTTCTTTTGCTTCATTGAACTCTTCGACAACAGCGAATTCATTACCCATGAAATTGAGTTTCTTTCCAGGATGGGCATACATATGGGCCATTAATTGTCGATACTGTGCATATTGTTGAAATCGATCGCCATACATTTTAAGTAACATTGGTTTTTTTAGATGAACAACTTCATCATGAGAAAATGGTAAAACATAGTGCTCATCAAACATATAAACAAATGAAAAGGTTAGCTTTGAAAAAATACTTGGGCGATAGTAAGGATCATAACTAAAATAAGTTAAAATATCATGCATCCAACCAAGACACCATTTATAATCAAAATCCAATCCATCTGGATGCGTTACATGATAATGTGTTGAGCTATCTTCTGCAATCATAATCTTGTTTTGTCCAAATCGCTTATGAACCAATTGATTAAGTGTGGTTAAAAAGTATGCACCACCTGGAACCATACCCTTGGATGCATCTCCTTGGTTGTAAAGCATATAGCTCACTGCGTCAACTCTCACACCGTCAAATTGGTATTCTTTTAAAAAGAAGAAAACAGATGATATTAAAAAGGAACGAACAAATCCACTATCATAATTAAATGTATAAACACCCCATAGTTCATTGAAATCACGTTCATACAACTTAGTTCCATCAAATAAGTTAAGCCCATGTTCATCAACACAAAAGTGTCCCAGTACCACATCCAAAATGAGAGGAATCCCTTGTTTGTGTGCATATCGTATCCATTGTTTCAATTGATGTGGGTTGCCATAACGAGATGTTGGACTAAAAAATCCGGTTGGCTGATAACCCCATGACCCATCAAAAGGATATTCAGTTAGTGGCATAACTTCTATCATATTAAAGTTGGATTGCTTGACATAGTCCACAAGATTGGCAAATTCATCATATTGGTATAAATGAGGTTGATGCCAATGATGTTTATATCCACCAAGATGTGTTTCATAGATTGCTAATGGCTGTTGTGGATGAAAGTCGTACTTAAAACGATGGTTTTTTAGGTTTCTCCAATCGAATACGCGGCTGTCTTCACTTGGTCGAACACATGAATAGAATGCGAATGGATCTGATTTTATGCGTTCAATATCATCGCAGCCAACAACAACATATTTATAGAAATCGTATTCACTCACATGAAGTTCAATATGAAAACAACCAAACTCATCTTTTGTCATTTGGTGATCATATTTGTTCCAACTATTAAAAGACCCGAACACAAAAACTGCTTTTGCATTCGGTGCATACACACTAAAACGGTAACCATGTTCTGTTTTATGGCAACCTAAAATGTCATACAATTTCGTATGTTTTCCTTCATTTATTAAAGCAACATCACGCCAATCCATTTACATCACCATCCCCCTATAATTGTCTTCATTATACTACAAGAATGGTTTTTCTTCAATCACTGATAAAAAGTTTAGTAATTCATAAATCATCTCTATTCATCGTGTTTTTCTAATTCTTTAGTTGATTTTAGATAAAAAAAGAGTGAAAAGTTTCTACACTTATTCACTCAATAATCTTTCCAAATCATCTTTTAATTGATTAACGCTTTCAAAAACAATACCTTGCATACCAATTGATACAGCACCTTCAACATTATGTTTCATATCATCAATGAATATCGATGCAGATGCTTCTAAGTGATACTTTCTAAGCAAGGTTTGATAAATCTTAGGATCTGGCTTATTAACTTTGATGTCTGATGAAATCACATAACCATCGAAATAACTCAGTATTGTATACTGATCTTTGTAATCGTAAAACTTTTGACTCACATTAGACAATAAATACAATGAATATCCTTTTTCTTTCAATTCCCTTAATAATGTTTCCATACCCTCAATTGGTGTTAACATAGTATATGAATACACCACAACTCGCTCCACGTATTGTGATAATTCAGGACTAACACGTTGTCTAGCTTGTTCAATGAGATGATCAACCTCAAGTAACCCTTGATCAAACAATCCCCAATCAGGATGACCAACTGTTGCTTGATACACAATATCTATTGATTGATCGTCTAACATTGTTTTTAAGTAACCAATTGGGTCAAACAAAAGCAACACATTCCCCATATCAAAAACAAGATGCTTCATCATTCACCTCCACCTATATTCTAACGCTATTTAACTTCTATGTCTATTCGTTGAGAGAAAACAAATATTTTAGTATACTGATACAGGAGGTGCTTTATGAAACTACAAAGGCGACTATTTAAAGCCAATACATTGATTGAAAAAGAGGGCATACAATTCATGACACAGCCATCATCTCATGGCGTTACATTAACCATTAAACAAGGTGAACAAAGCATCAACGTTGAACAACGTTTCTTAACAACCACTTGTCTTTATCTTTTACCAAATGATTTAGTCATTACCCATCATTTTGGTAAACTACCAGCTACTATTGAGTTAAGCAATGGTACATTTAAACAAGATGGTAAAAAGGTTTGCTATCTTGATGGGTTCAGTGTTCTTGATCATGAACAACCTCAATTACTTGTGGATTTTTGTTTTACAACTTTAGAAGAATTAGCTGTTTTAATTGTTTTAGATCAGTTGGTTTCGTTTGACGATTAGTCTCTTAGGAGACTTTTTTAAATACCAAATTAAAAAAAGACACCTTTATTGGTGTCAAATGACTAATAATCTTCTTCCTCGTCGTCTTCTTCTTTTTCTTCCTCATCTTCATCATCTACAAGATCAACTTCATCCAGTAATGGGAAGTCTACACGTTCATCTTCATCCAATGCTGAAATGTCTTCTACTTCAGCATAAATATCATTCATATCAATATGAACTTTATCATATGTATGATGTTCTCTTAAATCCCATGTGTTTTCACCAAGTGTAACAAAACGACCATCTAAACTAAGTTCTGTATAGAATAAAGAAATACGTTCTGTTTTTTGCACTTCAGTGTACTCTAAATGTGTTGTCACATAATCCCATATTTTTTTGAATGATACAGGTTCATGTGCATCTTTTAAATATCGATAAGCAATTTCAACCATTGACTCTTGGTACATCATCATCTCTCCTTACATTTTTTCTGGTGCATCTACGCCAATTAAGGCAAGTGCGTTACGAATAACTATTTTTGATGCCATGACAAGTAATAAACGTTGTTTACTGAGTGGTTCATTATTTGCATCAATCACATGACATTCATTATAAAAGCTATGGAACAATTGTGCAAGCTTTTGCGTATAATTTGTTACTTTATGAGGCATTTTTGTTTTTGCTGCATCGACAATCATATTACCAAAATCACCAAGATGCTTTGTAAGCTCTATTTCTTTTGGATGAACGAGTAGCTCAGTCGAATTAGCTTCTAGAAGACCACTCTCTTTGGCTTTTACAAGAATCGAAGCCATACGTGCATGTGCATATTGAACATAATAAACAGGATTTTCTTGTGATGATGAAGTTGCTAAGTCCATATCGAAATCAAACTGTGATGCTGCTGCTTTTGCTGCATAGAAATAACGCATGGCATCAACACCAACCTCTTCAATAAACTCTCTCATGGTTAATGCATTACCAGTTCGTTTTGACATCTTCATTTCTTGTCCATGTTGCATAAAGCGAACAACTTGAACCACTTCAATATCTAATTGATCACGTTGATACCCAAGGGCTTGTAGCGCCGCTTTCATCCTAGCGATATAACCATGGTGGTCAGCCCCTAAAATATCAATCAAATAATCATGTCCTCTTTCAAGCTTGTCTGCGTGATATGCAATGTCTGGTGTCAAATAAGTATAACTGCCATCACTTTTAACAAGCACTCGGTCTTTATCATCCCCAAATTCAGTTGATTTAAACCAAGTAGCACCATCTTGTTGGTAGACATAACCTTTTTTTGTTAATCTTTCAATAACCTGTTCAGGTCCTTTTTTTGCACGAATTTCTTTTTCTGATGTCCAAACATCAAACTCAATACGTGACTGTTTTAACACATCCGCAATTCGCGCCAACTCCAAGCGAACACCTTCTTCTTTAAAGAACCTAGTAGCCTCACTTGATTCATCATTAACATACTTATCTTGAACCATCTTTTGCAATTGCTTAGCAATGAACTTAACATCTTCACCCATATAACCGTCTTCTGGTATGGGTTGTTCAATGTTGTATAGCTCGTGATAACGTGCTTTCAATGATAATGCTAAGTTATCAATTTGACTTCCAGCATCATTCACATAATATTCGCGTGTAACCTTGCTTCCTGCAGCCTCCAACAAACGACTAATACAATCCCCATGAACTGCACCCCTAGCTGTTCCTAAATGAATTTCTCCAGTTGGGTTAGCTGAGACAAACTCAACATTGTAACGTCGTCCATTACTTGGTTGTTTCCCATAAGCTTCATCTTCCTTAATTATATTAAGTAATTGATTGGTGATGGCAACACTATTCATAAAAAAGTTTAAAAACCCAGGACCTGCTATCTCTACACGTTCAATATCAAATGCTTGATGATCTAAATGATTCACAATGGTTGTCGCTATTTCTCTTGGATTTCGCTTTAATTGCTTAGTTAGTTGCATCGCAACGTTTGATGCAAAATCACCATTTTTATTATCCTTAGGCATTTCAATCACAATACTTTGTAAATCAATTGTTTCCAATAACCCTGCATTGATAATTGCTTTTTGTAATGCTTCTTTTAACTTAGACTCCATACAGTACCTCCTCAATCCTTAATACCAATGTACCTTTTGTCATTGTTTGATTATTTTGTTTAATTTTATAAACCATTTTTAACCCATCATTTAAAACATCCAACATCAATACCTCTGTCTCTATTAAAACCCGACCATACCCCATATCATACAACATTTCTTGACATACATCCTTATGAAATCTTAGTTGATTGTTTTTATGTTTGATTTTGACTTGTTTTTGTTTTATTTGAATCATCATTGGTTCATCTTCAAATATTGTTTGAATGACCATCAAATCATCTTTTTTTAAACACTGCCCTTTTAATAAAACATTGATGGTTTGAGTTGTGTTTTCATGTTCTAATTGTTGGTTAAAATGAATCTTTACTTCCATAAAATCACCTACCTCATTATACACTAGAATAGATGATTAATCTTCTATTTTATTGCTTTTTTTTATTTTTTTAGTAAAATTGATGCTTTTTTTTGATTCTTCTTATTTTTAGCTTAATTAATGATATCAAATATGATAAAATAGCTAGGAGAGGTGACAAGATGGAACAACCACTTTTATGCCTTAAAATCAAAAGAAGCCGATTATTATTTCAATCATTCTTTAACGGTTTTGCAGCAATTGTTTGTTTGGTGATTGCAATCTTGAGTCAATCTTTCTTACAACCGATTTTAATGATGATTGCTTGTTTACTCATGCTCAGTAGTTTGTATAATCTTGTATTGACACGTTCTTCTTGTTTGTTTTATGAGTCCTATATTGATTTAACAATTGGGTTTCAAAAGCAACGGATCATGATACAAGACATTCAAGCATTTGACTGGCAATCATTTGATACTGGTTATGGCGTCTTACGTCTTCACACAACAAACAACATTGTGACACTGCCAAAACGTTTGTTTGCTCACTTAAATGAGTTAAAGGTAGTTCAAGAAAGTTTAAACATTAAGAATTTATAGGAGGTACTATGGAAAACCCACTGATAATCATTAAAGGCAATAAACTCAGTAAACAATTATCAGCATTGTTTTGGTTGTTGATTGCAGCGACATTGATCGCATTTGCTGCATTTTTGTATGTCAATAAAATCTTCGCACCCAATCATCTAACCATTTCACTTACAACAGCTGGTGCAGGTTTTGTAACCCTCTTGATCACGATTTTTCAAGCCAATCAAAATCACATAACATTTACTGTCTACAACAAACAAACCACGATTAAAAGAGGTCGCATTGTTGCCACCATTCCTAATCAAGCGTTTACTAAAGTAATACGTTCTGGAGAACGTATCACCATGACCATTGAAGGTATGGAAAAAAACTTTGTTGTTCCAAGCAGTATCATGACCAAAAAAGAATTTCAAACCTTTAAAGAAGTTATAGGAGGTAATCAAGATGTTTAGAATTGGCCAATCAACAGATATTCATCGACTCGTCTTAAACCGTCCGTTAGTTCTTGGTGGTGTGACCATCGAACATACACATGGACTAGACGGCCATTCAGATGCTGATGTATTGATCCATGTCGTATGTGAAGCCCTCCTTGGTGCTCTTGGACTTGGTGATCTTGGTACCCATTACCCTGACACTGACCCTGCTTTTAAGGGAGTCAAATCAACTGTTTTATTAGAGGATACAGTTGCAAAAATGTTTGCTCTTGGGTATCGTGTTGAAAACATTGACACCCTCATACTTGCTCAAGCGCCAAAAATGAGTCCTTATAAACAACAAATGAAACAAAACATCTCATCTATCTTAAAATGTGATCCAAGTTGTGTCAATATTAAGGCGACTACTGGAGAAAAACTTGGCTTTGTCGGCAGAGAGGAAGGCATCATGGCTCAAGCCGTTGTCTTATTGGTGCGAGTATGAATTATAAACAAATACCTAGATCATTTCAAATCATCGCTTTAATTCAGTTAATCGTCTTTTCACTTGTTACAGTTAATCCAAGTCTTGTTTCAACACTTGCTTTGAATCGCACAATGGTTGTAACTTTTGGACAGTATTATCGATTGATTACAGCTGCCTTTTTGCATCAAGATATTTTGCATATTTTGATGAATCTCTTGGCATTCATTTCATTGGTTCGTGTTTTGTCGTATGTATTTAATGAGAAGCAATTATTACTCATTTATTTCGTGAGTTTACTTGGTAGTTCATTTGCTGTTATTTCATTTACCAATACTTGGGTTCTTGGTTCAAGTGGTGCCATCTTTGGACTCCTTGCTGCCTTGACGTATGTGGCAATTATTGAAAACCAGCGTGGTAATCGTCAATTGCTTAATTCGATTTTTCGTATCTTGTTGCTTAACTTATTCATTTCAGCCTTACCAGGTATTAGCCTAGTTGGTCATCTTGGTGGGTTTGTAGTGGGATTATGTATTACCTATTTTATTGTCCAAAGGAGATTTCTTTCATGAAAAAAGTACGCGTACGTTACGCCCCAAGCCCAACGGGCCATTTACACATTGGTGGTGCAAGAACAGCTTTATTTAATTATTTATTTGCAAAACATTATGGTGGTGATTTCATCATTCGTATTGAGGATACCGATATTGAACGTAATGTTGAAGGTGGTGAACAATCTCAGTTAACTTATCTTGAGTGGTTAGGTGTTATACCCGATGAATCACCATTAAACCCTAATCCTCAATATGCACCCTATCGTCAAACTGAGCGTTTAGATATTTATCAAAAACATACCGATTGGTTAATTGAACAAGGCCTAGCCTATCGTTGCTTTTGTGATTCAGAAACACTTGAACATGAGCGCGAACAACAACTTGCCCAAGGTATCGCACCTATGTATGCTGGTACATGCCGTCATTTAACTCAAAAACAAATAGATGAAAATCTAAAACAAAACAAACCATTCACAGTTCGTTTTAAAGTACAACCTGATAAAGTTTATGCTTTTGAAGATATGATTCGTCAACATGTGTCTTTTGAATCAAAAGACATTGGTGATTGGGTTCTTGTTAAAGCAAATGGGATTCCAACCTATAACTATGCTGTTGTGATTGATGATCATTTAATGGATATTTCTCATGTGTTTAGAGGTGAAGAACACATATCAAATACCCCTAAACAATTAATGTTGTTTGATGCTTTTGGTTGGGAAGCACCGACTTATGGTCATATGACATTGATTGTGAATGAACAAAGAAAAAAACTATCAAAACGAGACGAAACGATTATGCAGTTTATGTCTCAATATGCTAAGGCAGGTTATTTACCTGAAGCTATGTTTAACTTTTTATCATTGCTTGGTTGGTCTCCTGAAGGAGAAGAAGAAATTTTCTCTAAAGAAGCAATTATTGAGATGTTTACTGAACAACGCTTATCTAAATCACCAAGTATGTTTGATCAAGCAAAACTTGCTTGGATCAACAATCGCTATATCAAAGCTTTACCATTAGATAAAACAATTGAACTTTGTTTGCCTTTCTTAGAATCTAATTTTGATTTATCGTCTAAAGATGATGCTTGGATCTCGTTGCTTGTCGCAACTTATCATGATCAAATCTCTTATGGAGAAGAAATTGTTGCATTAAGTCGTATGTACTTCACTCAAGACATTGAACTTGATGACGAAGCAACTGAGTTCTTAAAAACAGAAGGTGTTATCAACACAATCCATGTCTTTAAATCCCTTTTATCAACATTAGAAGATTGGTCTATTGACTCAGTTAAAGAAGTCATCAACCAAACCAAACAAGAGGCTGGTGTTAAAGGGAAACTATTGTTTATGCCTATTCGTATTGCATCTTCACATATGATGCATGGTCCTGATTTACCAAGTGTCATTGTTTTACTTGGTAAAGAGGTCGTATTAAGTCGTTTAAATCAATTTTAAGGGTATCTGGCATACCCTTTTCTTATAAGGAGGTTCTTATGCGTTTAAAAGGGTTTATATCTGTTCTACTCTATTTTGTGATTCAATACACAGTTCTTATCATCATGTCACTTTTGTTTAAAGAGTTATCATTCATTCATATTGTCATTTCTCAGTTGTTGACACTGATTCCTATTTACTTTATCAATAGAAACGAACTCAATAGTAGACTGTTAAAAGGGTTAAATGAAAAAGGTTGGTTGAGGCAAGCAATTCAAGGTGTTGCTTGGATTTATCTGTTAACAATCATCTTATCCATCATCATCACAACATTCAATATACCAATAAAAGAAGCCTCAAACCAAGCTACACTAGAAGCCTTGTTTGTAAACACACCAAAAGCATTTATCTTCCTTGGTACGATTATTCTAGCGCCACTTTTAGAGGAAATTGTTTTTCGTTTTAGTCTCATCAACATCTTCACCAACAATCAACCATCTAAAAGTTATTTGCCTTATATTATTTCAGCACTCATTTTTACATGTATCCATGATACATCCATCTTTACAAACTTCTCGGCCAGTTCAGTCGTTAATTTTCTTACTTACTTTAATCTAAGTTTAGTACTTGTTCTAATTTATAAAAAAAGTCACCACAATTTATTACTCGTCATTTTAATACATGCCTTTAATAACTTTCTTGCCCTTATAATTTAAATCAAATATTTTTATGCTTTTAACCTAATACACTAACAAAAGAAAGGATACCCAACATGAAAACCATTCTCATTATTGAAGATGACCGTGATATCAATCAACTTTTATTTGACACATTAAGTGGGAGTTACAACATAATTCAATGTTATGATGGAAGACAAGCGCTCACTCTATTAAAAGAAACACCTGTTGACCTTGTCCTTTCAGACCTTATGTTACCTGTTCTTTCTGGAGAACAGCTTATTTCTTTAATTAAGCAAATTCAACAAGTACCCATCATCATCATTACTGCTAAAGCTGATGTTGATGTTTTAGTTGATGTCTTAAGCTTAGGTGCAAATGATTACTTAGCGAAACCATTTAATTTAAAAGAGCTCATAGCACGTATTCAAGTTCAATTACGCATTCACGATGCATCAAGTGTCATTTCCTATAAAGGGTTTGTTTTATCAACTGATTCTTTTCAAGTTACGTACAACAATCAACCTCTTGACTTACTTCAAAAAGAATTTGATCTATTAAAACTATTTCTATTAGAACCAAGTAAAGTTCACACCAAAGCCACTATTTATGAAAAAGTGTGGGGTGAGACTTACTACGATGATGAAAATACCATCAATGTTCACATGTCAAGATTACGTAAAAAACTAATGGATATCACAAACCAAGATTGCATTAAAACGGTTTGGGGATTAGGCTACAAACTCTCTATTTAAGAATCATTTAAGACTTGATTAAGAAATATGACAGTTTCTTTTGATATAGTGTTCTTAGGAGGAAAGAAAATGAAAAACATGATAAAAACAGAAAACCTTACCAAAACTTACGGCAAAAATACCGTTGTTAGTAATGTTAATCTCAATTTGAATAAAGGAGATATCTATGGTTTAATCGGTAAGAATGGTGCTGGAAAAACGACCATATTTAAAATGCTTATGGGGCTTTCAAAGCCAACATCTGGTTCATTGATGATTTTAGGAAGTCAAACATCAAATGAAACAACATTGGCTAGACACAA
>CAZWEF010000005.1:0-48824 GCA_964632125.1 uncultured Erysipelotrichales bacterium | reverse complement strand
CTAATGTATGGTTTGCACTTAACATTATACACGAGTGATTTCCTTTTTTTATGCATTTTTTCTTCTACCCACTAAATTAGTATAGAACCTAAAAAAGCACAAAAAAAGACGGTTTCCCGTCTAATCTCTAATCTCAGTGAAATAATCTTCTTCAGTTGCAGTATCTAACTCTTCATATGCTTCAACAGTTTGATACGTTGCTTGATTGTATTTTTTAAGTCCTGTTCCTGCTGGAATTAATTTACCAATAATAACATTTTCTTTTAATCCTGCAAGATAGTCAATTTTACCTTTAATTGCAGCATCTGTCAAGATACGTGTTGTTTCTTGGAATGAAGCCGCAGATAAGAATGACTCAGTTTCTAGTGAAGCTTTTGTGATACCAAGTAAGATTGGTCTAGCAACTGCTGGATGTAATCCATCAAGTAAGATGTCATGATTGATTGAAGTAAATTCTGGGACACTCATTAAAGTACCTGGAAGTGCTCTAGTATCGCCACCTTCAATAACAACCACTTTTCTCAACATTTGACGAATCATCACTTCAATATGTTTATCAGCAATTTCAATACCTTGCATACGATATACTTTTTGAACTTCTTTTAAGATATAGTTTTGTACATGTGATTCATCAGAGACTAACAATAGTTCTTTTGGATCAATTGATCCTTCACTAATTTTAGCCCCAATTTTAATGGTATCACCTTGTTTTACGCGAAGTGTAGCGTTGAATGGTAATAAATAGTCTCTTTGCTCAAGATTATTTTCAACAATAACTTCATATCTACCTTGGTTATTATTGATTTCACGGATAACACCAGCAATCTCAGAAATAACCGCACGTTCTTTAGCTTTAGGAACACGAGCTTCAAATAACTCTTGAATACGTGGTAAACCTTGTGTGATATCTGATCCACCAGCAACCCCACCTGTATGGAATGTACGCATTGTAAGCTGAGTACCAGGTTCTCCAATTGACTGTGCCGCCATAATACCAACTGACTCTCCAATTTCAACTTCCATACCTGTTGCTAAGTTACGTCCGTAACATTTGCGACAAACGCCATTTTTACTGTTACATCCAAAGATTGAACGAATCTCAACTTTTTCAATGCCAGCTTGTACAATTAATAATGCAGTATCTTCAGTAATCAATTCGCCACCTTCAACGATGATTTTTCCTGTTGTTGGATTAACAATATCATTTTTAGCATTACGTCCAACTAGACGGTCATATAAAGGCACAATCGTTGAGTTATCTTTTGTATTTACAATTGTTTCAACAATAAATCCTCTATCAGTACCACAATCATCCATATCAACAATAACATCTTGTGCAACGTCAACTAAACGACGTGTTAAATATCCAGATTCTGCAGTACGGATCGCTGTATCAGCCAAACCTTTACGAGCCCCATGTGTAGAGGTAAAGAACTCTGATACTGTTAAACCTTCCCTAAATGATGATTTGATTGGAATTTCCATGGTCTCACCTTTGGCATTTGCCATCAACCCACGCATCCCTACAAGCTGCGTAAAGTTCGAAATATTCCCACGGGCTCCAGAATCAGACATCATGAAGATTGGATTCTTAGGGTTTGACTCAAAGTTGGTCTTAACCACTTGCTGTACTTCGTCTTTAACATCATTCCAAATTGAAATAACGTGTTGTTTACGTTCTTCCTCTGTTAGACGCCCTTTGCGATAATCCACTTTTGCTTTTTCAACCAACTGATCTGCAAGTTTAAACAACTCATATTTCTCATCCGAAACGTTAATATCCGCTATAGAAACCGTTACTCCGGCAACTGTTGAATATTTAAATCCTTGATCTTTCATCTTATCTAACATTTTACTTGTTTCTGATGTTTTAAAACGTTTAAATACTTCATTAATCAAATTACTCAATGTTTTTTTAGTAAATGGTTTAATGATTTTTTGATTTTTGATATGTTCTTTAATATTTGTTCCTAATGGAACAAAGTATTCATCTGGTGTACCACTTAAATTACGATTATTTGGTTCATTGATAAATGGAAAATCATTCGAGAAAATCTCATTAAAAATGAGTTTACCAACTGTTGTAATCAAATAGCCACTATTTTGTTTCTCTGTAAATGTATGATTACCAAGTGATGCAGCACGAATAGCAATTCTTGTATGTAGATGAACAATCTTTTCATGATATGCTCGCATCATCTCATCTTGGTTTTTGAAAACCATACCTTCTCCAGGTGCCTCATCATCTTCAATGGTTAGGTAGTAGTTACCAAGCACCATATCTTGTCCAGGTGTTACGATTGGCTTACCATCTTTAGGTCCCAAAATATTGTTTGACCCTAACATTAATAGTCTTGCTTCAGCACAAGCCTCTTGCGAAAGTGGTACGTGAACCGCCATTTGGTCACCATCAAAGTCAGCATTAAATGCTGGCGTTACAAGAGGGTGAAGACGAATTGCACGACCTTCTACTAATTTAGGTTCAAATGCTTGAATACCCAAACGGTGAAGTGTCGGAGCACGGTTTAGTAAGACTGGATGTTCTTTGATGACATCTTCAACAATATCCCAAATGCGTTCATCCATACGTTCAATTAAACCTTCGGCAGCTTTAATGTTTTGTGCAAGCTCACGCTTAACTGTTTCATGAATGACAAATGGTCTAAACAACTCTAACGCCATTTCTTTAGGCAATCCACATTGGTACATATTTAAATCCGGACCTACTGCAATAACAGAACGCCCTGAGTAGTCAACACGTTTACCAAGTAAGTTTTGACGGAAACGTCCTTGTTTCCCTTTTAAAGCATGTGAAATTGATTTTAATGGACGCCCACCAGCACCTGTAATGGCTTTAGAACGACGACCATTATCAATAAGTGCATCAACTGCTTCTTGAAGCATACGTTTTTCATTTTGAACGATGATTGAAGGTGTTCCTAGTTCTAAAAGTTTTTTCAAACGATTATTACGTGTGATCACACGACGATATAAATCATTCAAATCACTTGTTGCAAAACGACCACCATCAAGTTGCAACATAGGTCTTAAATCAGGTGGGATAACCGGCAATGCTCCAAGGATCATCCACTCTGGTTGGTTACTTGAACTACGGAAAGCCTCAATCACTTCAAGACGTTTCAATAGTTTTGTTCTTCTTTGACCTTGAACTTCTTTTAATTCTTTTTGTACATCAGCAAATTCCTTTTCCAAGTCAACTTGTTTCAGCAACGTTTGAACAGCTTCAGCACCAATTTTTGCTTTAAATGCATTACCAAATTTTTCATAGTGCATACGATATTCACGCTCAGAAATAACTTGTTTGTATTCTAGCGATGTATCACCAGGATCTGTTACAACATAAGAAACAAAGTATATGATTTCTTCTAGTAACTTAGGTGCCATATCCAAGATAAGCCCCATACGTGAAGGTGTTCCTTTCAAATACCAAATATGTGCAACCGGAGCAGCAAGGTCAATATGACCCATACGCTCACGTCTTACAGATGATTTGGTTACCTCAACACCACAACGATCACAAACAACACCTTTGTAACGTACTTTTTTATATTTTCCACAGTGACATTCCCAGTCCTTAGTTGGACCAAAGATACGCTCACAAAATAAACCATCGCGTTCAGGTTTTTGAGATCGATAGTTGATTGTCTCAGGTTTTTTCACTTCACCATGTGACCATTCAAGTATTTTCTCAGGAGAAGCAAGCCCAACCTGCATAGCACTGAACTTATTTACATTAATCATCGAGATACCTCCTACTCTGATAGATCTTCGTACGCTAATGATTCAAACGTTTTATCGTAATTCTTTTCTTCTTCTTCAACTTTTTTCATATCCACTTCTTCGCCAACTTCATCAATCATTTTAACATCAATTGCCAAGGCTTGAAGTTCTTTTTGAAGTACTCTAAATGATTCTGGAATACCAGCTTCAGGTAGCACTTTACCCTTAACAATTGCTTCATATGTTTTAACACGACCAATAATATCATCGGATTTAATCGTTAAGATTTCTTGTAATGTATATGAAGCACCATAAGCTTCAAGTGCCCAAACTTCCATTTCTCCAAAACGTTGTCCACCATTTTGCGCCTTACCACCTAGTGGTTGTTGCGTTACAAGCGAATAAGGTCCTGTTGCACGAGCATGAAGTTTATCGTCAACCATGTGGGCAAGTTTGATCATGTACATAACCCCAACTGAAATACGTTCATCAAACGCTTCTCCAGTACGCCCATCATAGAGAACTGTTTTACCATCTTCTGCCATGTCAGCTTCTTTCATGACATCCATTAAGTCTTCGATGTATACACCATCAAAAACAGGTGTAGCTATATAAAGGCCTAATTGTTTAGCAGCAATACCTAAGTGAATCTCAAGTACCTGACCAATATTCATCCTTGAAGGTACCCCTAGTGGATTTAACATAATATCTACTGGCGTTCCATCTGGCAAATAAGGCATATCTTCAATTGGTAATATTTTTGAAATAACCCCTTTATTACCATGGCGTCCAGCCATCTTATCTCCCTCAGAGATTTTTCTTTTTTGAACAATATAGACACGAACAACTTGATTCACACCTGGGGCTAATTCATCCCCTTTATCACGATTAAATATTTTAACATCATGAACAATACCAGCACCACCATGTGGTACACGTAATGAATTGTCTTTTACTTCTCTAGATTTCTCACCAAAAATCGCAAGTAATAGTTTCTCTTCAGCAGAAAGTTCAGCTTGTCCTTTAGGTGTTACTTTCCCAACTAAAATATCGCCTTCTTTAACTTCGGCCCCAATCATGATAATACCACGCGAATCTAAATTCTTACGTGCTTCTTCACCAACATTTGGAATATCTCTTGTAATTTCTTCTGGCCCAAGTTTTGTTTCACGACATTCAACACTGTATTCTTCGATATGAATTGATGTGTAAACATCATCTTTAACAAGACGTTCAGACATAATAATCGCATCTTCATAGTTATAACCATGCCATGTCATGAATGCTACCACCACGTTTTGCCCCAATGCGAGCTCACCATTTTCCATAGCAGGTCCATCGGCAATAACGTGCCCTTTTTTCACTGATTGTCCAACACGAACAATTGGAATTTGGTTGAAACATGTTCCTTGGTTTGAAATAACAAATTTAGTTAAATCATAAGTTTGAGGTCCATTTGCATGTTCAATAACTATTTTTCTCGAATCAACATAAGTCACAACACCATCATCAATCGAAACAACGGCTGAACCTGAGTCACGAGCCGCAACATACTCCATACCTGTTCCAACAAATGGTGCATGTGGTTGAATCAATGGAATTGCTTGACGTTGCATGTTGGCACCCATTAAGGCACGGTTTGCATCATCATTTTCTAAGAAAGGGATACAAGCGGTTGCAACAGAAACAATTTGTTTTGGCGAAACATCGACATAATCTACACTTTCACGAGATGCCATGATGTTTTCTCCACGGTAACGGGCAATTACTTGGTCATCCAACATATTTCCTTGTTCATCAAGGCGAATGTTTGCTTGTGCAATAACAAATTTATTTTCTTTATCGGCAGTTAAGTAATCAACTTCTTCAGTCACAACCAAATTTTTAACACGACGATATGGTGTTTCAATAAACCCATATTCATTGATTTTAGCATATGTAGAAAGGTTGTTAATCAACCCAATGTTTTGTCCCTCAGGTGTCTCAATTGGGCAAATACGACCATAATGCGAGTTGTGAACGTCACGTACCTCAAATCCTGCACGATCACGTGTTAACCCACCAGGCCCCAAAGCAGAAAGACGACGTTTGTTAGTCAATTCAGCCAATGGATTGGTTTGATCCATAAATTGTGATAACTGTGATGATGCAAAGAACTCTTTAATTGCCGCTGTTAACGGACGAATATTTGTTAATGATTGTGGCGTGACACTATCAGCTTCAGATAATGACATCCTTTCTTTAACAACACGTTCCATACGAGCAAGTCCAATACGGAATTGGTTTTGAATTAACTCTCCAACAGAACGAATACGACGATTTCCTAAGTGGTCAATATCATCCAATAAACCAGCTTTTTCCAACACTTTGATTCGATCATCAAACGCAAAGTCTAACGCTTCAAAAAAGTCTATTAAGTTCAATTCATAAGCAAAAGAAGCAAGCATGTCAGCTGTACGAATGTATTTTTCATTTAATGTTAAATCAGTCCCAATAATACGAGTTGTTTTTGTCATATTATCATCAACATAAACATCCATTACTTGGATAAAGCAGTTTTCGTCTAAATGTTCATTTACTTTAACTTCTTGAACGAGTGCACCAGCTTCAAGTGCAGGAACAAGCAAATCTAAAGCTTCACGATCTAATCGAGTACCTTTTTTTACAATTAATTCACCATCTACACTAAAAACATCTTGCGCTACAATGCGATCTGTAATACGATCAACTAAGCTTAATTTTTTATTGAATTTAAAGCGACCTGCACGCGCTAAGTCATAACGCTTTTTATCAAAAAACTTCCCATACAATAAATTCAAAGCACCATCAAAAGTCGCTGGTTCTCCAGGTCTTAATTTTGTATAAATTTCAATCAATGCTTCTTCAGTATTGTTTGTTGTGTCACGTTCTAAAGTGTTTCGGATGTATTCATGGTCACCAAAAACAGCTAAAATATCTTCATTTTTAGATAAACCCAACGCACGCAAAAACACAGTTGCTGGAATTTTACGAGCACGATCAATACGTACACTTAAAATATCTTTTGCATCCGTTTCAAACTCTAACCAAGTACCGCGAGCGGGGATAACACTTGTTGCAAATAACATTTTCCCACTCTTATCTTTAACAGGGTTAAAATAAGCGCCAGGAGAACGAACAATTTGAGATACAATGACACGTTCAGCACCATTTATAATAAATGTTCCTGCTTCAGTCATCAAAGGAAAATCTCCCATAAACACATCTTGGTCCTTAATTTCACCAGTATGGTTATTGGTTAGACGTAATGTTGCACGAATTGGTGCAGCATATGTCATATCCCTATTTTTACACTCACTAGCAGAATATTTAGGCTGTTCAAAACGGCAATCAATGAAATCTAAAATAAGCGTTTCACCATGATTACTGATTGGATAAACATCACGATAAACTTCAAAAATACCTTCATTTTTGAACCAATCGTAAGAAGCTGTTTGAATTTCAACCAAATTTGGTAATTCCAAAGTACCACTAATTCTTGAATAATCTCTACGTAAAATTTTCTCGCCAGATTTAACACTTTTAATCGTCACAGGGGGTCACTCCTTTATTTATCTTAGATATATGGGCACACTTCCCCATATTAATCTTTACATTCTATTATGTTACCACATTTAGATATCTTTGTAAACTCTTTTTGCTTTAATTACGTAATATCCACCATCGCGCTCAATAATTGAGACATCATCAAATATGCTTTCTAATAATTTCAAAGCACTTGGTGCACCTTGTTTCTTTTGAATCACAACATATAAGCAACCACTTTGATTTACATGTTGATAAGCATCCTTTAAAATACGATGTACCACTTCTTTCCCAGCTCGAATTGGAGGATTGGTAACAATCGTCTGATACATCTCTTCTACTTGACTCAACCCATCACTTTCAAAAACACATCCTGCATCTACATGATTAAGTGCTTTATTTTTTATCGCAAGTTCCAGTGCTCTCTTATTCACATCAACCATGTCAACTTCAAGATTGAGTACCCTATTTAAAACAATTCCAATAACACCATAACCACACCCAACATCTAAGACTGGACCTTTAATATTTTCTTCAACAAGAGCCTTCAGCAAAACTTGAGTTCCATAATCAATGCCACCCCTAGAAAAAACACCTTGATCTGTTATAAATTTAAAGCTTTGATTAAAACAATCATGATTTATTTGCTTAGGATTTGAAGCAACACTAACTTCTTTATTATAATAATGGTTCATTCAAACACCCCCTAAATGAATAAAAAACCCACGAATGTGGGTTGTTATTTAACTTCTACAGTTGCACCAGCAGCTTCAAGTTTTTCTTGGATTCCTTTTGCTTCTTCGAATGGAATACCTTCTTTGATTGCTTTTGGAGCACCATCAACTAAACCTTTAGCTTCAACTAAGCCAAGACCAGTGATTTCTCTTACAACTTTGATTACAGCAACTTTTGAAGTACCAGCTGATACTAAAGTAACTGTTGCAAGTGCTGGACCAGCATCTTCAACAACTGCTGCTGCCACTGCTACTGGAGCCGCTGCTGTTACACCAAATTCTTCTTCGATTGCTTTTACTAAATCGTTTAATTCTAAAATTGTCATCTCTTTTAAAGATGCAATAATATCTTCATGTGTTAATTTTGCCATTTTATATTCCTCCTATAGTTTTATTCTTTTTCGGCAACTGCTTTAACTGCTAATGCAAAACTGCGGATTGGTGATTGTAAACACCCAAGCAACATTGAGTACATACCTTCTTTGTTTGGCAACTGAGAAATTGTTTGAACTTCCTCTGCGCTTAAGATTTTACCTTCAACAATACCTTTTTTCAAAACCAATGCTTTGTGTTTTTTAGCGAAATTTGCTAAAACACGAGCAGGTGCAACTGCATCATCAAGACCAAATGCAAATGCGTTTGGACCTACTAATGCATCATTGATATCAGCATAACCAGCTGCCTCAGTCGCACGACGTACCATTGAGTTTTTATAAACAACCAGTTCCACGTTCTCAGCACGTAATTGTCGTCTAAGATCCGTTACTTCTGCAACACTTAATCCACGATATTCAACAACAACCAATGATTTTGCATCTTGTACTTTTGCTTGAATATCTTTTACTAATTCCACTTTTGTTTGAATTGTAGCTTCGTTCATTGTTCCACCTCCTTGTTTTATAAGAAAAACTCGCATAGGCGAGTATAGTCAAATAAAGAAATGACGATCCTCGGTAACCTAATTAAGCTTTCGCTGTTACTGTCTTTGGTATCAACTATTCAGTTACAACGCGTACACCAGGTCCCATTGAAGATGACATAACGACATTCTTCATATAAGTTCCTTTAGCCGCTGCAGGTTTTGCACGCATCATAGTTTCTTGAATTGCTTTAAAGTTATCGACTAACTTAGCATCATCAAATGACACTTTACCAATTGGTACATGTACATTACCTTCTTTATCAACACGGTACTCAACTTTACCAGCTTTAATGTCGGCTACAGCTTTAGTAACATCCATTGTTACAGTACCTGTTTTTGGGTTTGGCATCAAGCCTTTTGGACCAAGTAAACGACCAAGTTTACCAAGCTCTCCCATCATATCTGGGGTTGCCACGATCACATCAAACTCAAACCAACCTTTTTGAATATCTTCTAAAATCTCTTTTCCACCTACGAAATCTGCACCAGCATCCTTCGCTTCTTGTTCTTTCGCTCCTTGCGTCACAACCAACACTTTACGTGTCTTACCAGTTCCGTGTGGCAATACCATTGCACCACGAATTTGTTGGTCTGCATGTCTTGGGTCAACCCCTAAACGAAAGACAACATCAACACTAGCATCAAATTTTGCAAAGTTTGTTTTTTTAACCAAAGCGACTGCTTCTTCAACTTGATAAGCAATAGCTGGATCAATCAATTTTGCTACTTCTTGATACTTTTTACCACGTTTAGCCATCGTCTATTCCTCCTTATGTGGTTTTAACGGATATTCCTCCCACAAATGGCGTACCAATCGTCATTACTTCATGAAAGTTTCGCGATCAGTTACTTCAATACCCATGTTTCTTGCAGTTCCTTCAATAATACGCATTGCACCCTCAATGTCATTTGCATTTAAGTCTGGCATTTTGTATTCTGCAATTTTACGTAACTCTTCAGCTGTAATCGTCGCCACTTTTTCTTTTTTAGGCGAAGCTGATCCAGATGAAATGTTTGCTGCTTTTTTAAGAACGTTTGCTGCTGGTGTTGTTTTCAATACAAATTCAAATGATTTGTCTTCAAACACTGTAATAACTACAGGCACAACTTCACCGGCACGATCTCTTGTTTTATCATTAAATTCTTGACAAAACTTTGGCATTTGAATCCCAGCTCCAGCAAGCCCTGGTCCTGGTTTTGCTTCTCCAGCAGGGAACTGAATCTTAACAATTCTAGCTACTTTTTTACTCACGAGACACACCTCCTATATTTTGTCCGTGCTGTGGTCAAACGGGTTTTCCCCTCCCACGCTTAAAACAAATAATCGACTCTTGTCGTCGATTATTAATTTTATACTAAAAGACTCAAAAAAGCAAGCCCTAATTTGTTTTTTCTAACAAATGAAACTCTATTTCTACTTCCGTGTCTCGACCAAACATGTCAACGACTACATGTGCAACACCTTTTTCTAGGTCAATACGATCTACAATCCCAGTTTTATCAATGAATGGTCCTCCCATGACACGCACAGGATCATGCTCTTTATAGTTTAATTCGATTACTTCATTTTGAATACCCATACGTTTCAAAATAGGTTCAATCTCATGAGGCATCAGTGGGAATGGTTTAGCCCCACCTCCAGATGATCCGATAAAGCCTGTAACACCCGGTGTATTACGCACTGCAAACCAAGCTTCATCTGTCATCAACATCTCAACAAGCACATAGCCTGGAAACATATTTTTAACTTTCGTTACTTTTTTACCATCTTTCACTTCTGTTTCAGAATGCTCTGGCACAACCACTTGAAACAATGAGTCTTGAAGGCCCATTGTCTCAATACGCTTGGTTAAGTTTTCTTTTACTTTATTCTCATGACCAGAATAAGTGTTTACTACATACCATTGTTTATCCATTATTATATCCCCAAGTATCTAAGCAATGCAATAACGATAACATCCATTAACTGAAAAACAAGTGCAAACAAAACAATGAATACAAACACCGTTGCAACCATTGACCACAATTCTTTTCCTCTTGGCCATTTTACTTTCTTAGTTTCACCAATAATACCTTTTATGCTAAACCATTTCATCTTAACCACTCCTTACTTTGTTTCTTTATGAACCGTGTGCTTGTTGCATTTTTTACAAAATTTATTTACTTCTAATCGAACATTTGACTGTTTATTTTTGGGATAAACATAATTTCTTGATAAACATTCACTACATGCTAAAATGATTTTATCTTTCATATTCTTCACCTAACTATTCTTATACAATGTAACACATTCATTTAGAGTAGTCAATTTTTTTCTTGTTGCCTCAGCTTTTTTTTGATTCTCATCATCGCATTATCAATGGCTTTATAATTTTTCCCTAACTTCTCACAAATTTCTTGATAATCATGACCCGCTAATTTCAAAGCCAACACCTGTCGCTCTAAAGGACTTAAACTTGTTTGACATGCATCATAAAGTTCTTCAACACTTTCTTTGACCATAAGCTGTTTTTGTGGGTGTCGATCCGTTCGCTCATCTTGAAACATATCTTCATAAGTTAATCCTTGATAATGCTTCACTTCATTATTCATACTCAATGACAGCGTGACACTTTTTTGCTTGTTTGAAAAATAAAAACGGACTGCACTTTTAATCTCACATTCAACACACATATAACTGTATCCTTGAAATGATCGATTTCGATCATCACAGTATGCATGTATTGCCTCCATGAAAGCCAACTTACCCGCCTGTACCAAATCCTCATACGAAACGGATGTTTGTCGATATCTTTGGTGTACTTTACGTGCAATGGCGCAAATCATTGGTTCATACCTCTTCACTAGTATCCTGATTGCCTCTTCTTGTCCTTGATGAACATAGTAAAGCAATTCAAAATCATGCATGAAGTTTCCCCCTCTTTATAGTGGATAACGTGATTGTTCGATTTGATACAAAACAACCGCTGTTGCAATGGAAGCATTCAACGATTGAACATGTCCTTTCATAGGGATTTTGATGCGATAATCACATTGTTCAAGCACCAACCTTGAAATACCAGATCCTTCATTGCCAATTACAACAACACACGGGAAGTTATAATCTACAGTGCGATAGTCTTGTGCTTTTTCAAAACATGTCCCGACAACCCAATAGCCTTCTTTTTGAAGATCTTTTAAAGTTCTAGATAAATTAGTCACTTGCGCAACTGGCACATGCTCAATTGCACCTGCGGATACTTTTGCAACCGTAGGTGTTAAACCGACACTTCGGTTTTTACCAATGATGACACCATCCACATCAAGTACATCGCATGTTCTTAAAATGGCACCTAGATTGTGCGGATCTTCTAACCCATCTAGCACAACAAGCAGTGGGTACGTCCCTTTGGGTTTTTGTTTTAACATGGTTTCAATCGGCATGAACTCATAAGAAATGATTTCAAGCACAACACCTTGGTGTTTATTGTGCCCAACCAACACATCTAATTCTTGACGTGTTTTGATGGTATAAGGGACCTTCTTTTTGTTTAGTTCTTGAATCAATGCATCATGTTTTAAAATATAAACATGTTCAATCGACTGCGCTTTCTTTAATCGTTCTTGCGCAACATTTCTTCCATACACATATTGTTTCATAGTTCACCCTTCTTAAAATCTCTTATTTGTAGCACTTTGATTGACACGAATATAGGACTGACAAATCTCATCAATCCGCCCTTCATCTTGTTTTAAACTCAAATAACCAAGAACCGCCTCAAACCCTGTTGCATTTTGATATGTTTGAACACTAACCCCTTTTGCAACATGTTTTGCTTTTGTGTTTCTTCCTCGCTTAAATACCAACAACTCTTCATCAGTAAAAAACCCTTGTTCTTGAAGCATCAACATACCCTTTTCCTGCGCACTTGCGCATACGTACTTTATTGATGCTTGTTGCAGCAAATGCGGTTTAACAATACCACTTTCAATCAAATACAAACGCACTTTCACTTCTAACACCGCATCTCCTAAATACGCCAATACAAGTCCATTAACCAAATTTGGATTCACTACAAAATACCTCTTTCAATTAATTTTTGACGCATTGTGTCTGCTTCTTGAAAACGTTTTTCCCGTTTCAACTCTTCCCATGCACATAAATCATCAAAATCACGCGCTTCTAACTTTGGATATGTAAAAGAAAATCCTAAAACTTGAAGCATCTCATCTAAGGTCATAAATGCAACAACAAGTTCTTCTAATTTATCTTTTTGTCTTATGCATTGATTCACTACTTTCACTTGTTCAATGATTAACGTCAACGCATTTGCTGTATTCAAATCATCATTTAATGTTTCAATCAATGCATCCATCGTTGACTTATCCACATGCGTTAAAACCAATCTTTTTTGTTGAATGACTAGTGATGCTTGTCGATAAGCATTTTGAACCTTATCAACTTCTTTCTTGACTGTCTCTACAAGCTCATCTGTATAACCTAATGGATTACGATAATGCGTTGAAAGCACAAACCACTTATACACATTAACACCAAGACTAGCCAACAAATCTTTCGCTAAGAATGTGTTTCCCAAAGACTTCGACATCTTTTCATTATTTAAATTAATCATTTGATTATGCATCCAATAATGTGCAATCCCATGACCTGTTAAAGCCATCGACTGAGCATCTTCATTTTCATGATGCGGGAACTTTAAATCATGTCCACCACCATGAATATCAACACAACCTTCTTCAAACAATGATTGAATCATAACCACACATTCAGTATGCCAACCAGGACGCCCTTTAGACCATGGACTTTCAAAAGCAATGCCTTCACTTGTTTGCTTCCATAATGTAAAATCTAATGGATTTTCTTTTTGGTGACTAACTTCGATGCGACTCCCAGCAACTAAATCTTCAATCGATTGTTTGGATACATGCCCATAATGTTCTACTTTCTCAACCCTAAAGTAAACATCACCGTTTCGTTCATAGGCAAACCCTTTTTCAATAAGCTTCTTGATAAACGCAATGATTTGATCCATATAGTCCGTTACTCTTGGATTAAAAGTTGGCGTCAATAAATTCAATCCCATACGCACCTTTTCAAACTCATGAATAAAGTGATTAGATAAAGCCAACTCATCCACGCCTTGTTTCTTTGCCTCTTGAATAATCTTATCATCAACATCAGTGTAGTTAGAAACATGGCGCACTTCAATGCCTTGATAAGCCATAACTCTTCTTAGTACATCAAAAACAATCATAGGTCGGGTATTACCAATATGCGGATGATTGTACACCGTTGGTCCACAGACGTATAAATTCAAATGATTCTCTTTCATTAATTTCAATGTTTCTTTTTGCTCTGTTGCTTCATTAAACAATTTCATAACATCACGCTCTTTCTTTTAAAAATAAACGAATGGCCTCAAAATATGACTCATCTTCTATACACTGGGCATGCCCCTTACCTTGACAAATAAGCATCGTTGGTTGACCAAGTGCATGTCGACACAAATCATATGCCATTTCAACAGGAATGAGGGTGTCTTTATCTCCATGAATAATCATAAACGGTACATGTACATGTTTAAGGGCATAGATTGGTGACAACCGACTGAGGTCACTTCTAAGTCGCCATCGCAAAGCCCATTTAAAACCTGGCACAATCCACGGCTTCAATTTTTGTTCAACAACTTGCCCTTCAACAAGCATATCAAAACGACTAAATCCACAGTCTTCAATCAATGCCACAATAGGATATTTTGTTGCTTTACTTGCTGCATGAATCATCGTTGCTGCACCCATGGATAGGCCAAATAGAATAAAGGATGTCTCATTGTTGATGCGTTTTATTTCATCTAACCACAATAACACATCATCACTTTCTCTTTTCCCAAATGTAATTGTTTTTCCTTCACTCAACCCATGTGTTCGTAAATCAATCATTAGGACATGATAACCCATATTAAAGAAACCTTGCCCATAATCATCCATTCGCTCTATTTGTCGATGATAGCCGTGTGCAATCACAACTGTTCGATTCACCAACGCATGAGGATTATGAATATACAGACCCCTAAGTTTTAAATGATCTTTTGATTTGATCCACATCTCTTTATAATCTACTTGTCTAAGCCAAACTGGGTTGTAAGCATGTTGTTCTTTATCCCGACTCAATATTTTCCGTTCAAAATGAATGCTAACACCAGCATAGGCTCCGGCTGCCAATCCTAATCCAAACAATGCTTTACGTTTAAAACTCTTCATTCATGAACGCCTCCCTTTCAAGTAAATCTTCAAATCGTTTAATTGGTCGCTTAACGAGTTGACTCAATTTAAGTGGGTCAAGTAGCTTAACCATAGCGTATGGCTTTACCATCTTTTTCTCACATTTCACAAGTTGATCTAAATCATTTGATGGATCAAGACTAACCTGAACCATACGACCCTTAGTTGCCATTACCCGAAGCATTGTCAAAAGAGCTAACTCATTTTTATAAATAACCTCTGGCACATACACAATGTGCCCAACACGTTTATAATACAGGTAACCTAAAAAATCCGCACCTCTAAAACACCCCAAACAAGTTGCTTCCTCTACTTCAAGATGCTCAAATAGCTTGTGATAATAACGATCATCTCTAAGTGCAAAACCATCCTTTTTGTGTGTATAATCAGCATATACACGTACCATACTGTTGATATGTTCAACAGTAAGCACATCTACTTTTAAATAGCTTTCTATCGATTCAAGGTGAGCAGAACGAATTAAATAATGGGCTTTAAAATAAGCTTCTTCAAATCCATACTGAAAATACATTTCAGGACGATTTGTTTGAAGCAACACAAGTTGATCTCGTTGTCTTAAAAAATCAAAAGTGACTTCTAAGAGTTCTTGCATATACCCCTGATGTCGATATTCTTCAACTGTACAAATACCCACAATGTACGAAGCACTCATGACATGTGGACCTATACTCAATTGCTTAGGATTAATTTGAAGACTAGACACAATTTGCCCATCGTCCTCACTCACCAAACAATTGCTTTCATGATAAATCGAATCAAAATAATAATCAATATACCCCTGACCATCTTCAGGGAAAATAGCCTCCCACATTGCTTTAATGATCGCCTTTTCCTCTTTAAGCGCGAATCTAATCACGCGCCGTTTCCTCTTCTTTCACACTGAAATCTGCATCAATGACATCTGACGACATTGGTTCTTTGTGATAAGGCGGGGTAGGTGGTGTATTTGTTTGAACAAAACCAACTAGTTTACGTCTTGCTATAAATCCTGCAATCACTAAAAAGACAATAAATGCAAGTACAATAAATAAAATAAATTTCCAAAAAATGATTGATAAAACAATCATCACAACAATAGAAATAAACGAAACAAGACCATTAGACATGTAATCAACTCCTTATCTTAATCATACACTAAAAACCCTTATTTGAAAACAAAAAAGTGGTCATTGACCACTTTTAGAATAAATCTTTAATGTCTACTTCAAGTCCGATTGCAAACTTTTCTACTGCTTTTAAAGAGACATTGCGAGTACCACGCTCAGTATCAGAAACATAATTTCTGTGTAGCCCACTACGGTGTGCTAACTCTTCTTGCGAGTAACCCATTTTTCTTCTGATTTCTCTAACTTTTTTACCAAATCTTGCCTCAATCGGTAAAGAAGAAAGGTCCACATTAGAATTTTTTCTCATTTTGATTCTCTCCTTTTCAACTTTCACTTTCAATTTTATTGTACAACATTTCACGCAATAATACTACTTAAAAATACTAACTATTTCTCGATTTAGTATGTTTTTCCTTCTGAAACACTCAATAAGTTCCCTTTGATAATAACACGATTCCCATTATCAGAAGGGGTCTCACAAGTAATCAAGGTCATTTCAGCTTTTCCTTGTTGGTCCATAACCCAAACATCAGTTGTTTTAACCGTAAAAGGCTTAACTATTTCGTACTCATACGTGTACCCACCTTTAAATATGTAGGCTTTTTCTCCCCCTTTTAATGCTAAAAGCGCACTAAAATGATCATCCTTATACATTGTATTATGACCTGCAATCACATAGTTACTTGTGTTCAAATCAACATCATTAAGAGCCGCTGGCGCAATCTTTAAGGCTTTTTCGTCATAATTCCCATTTGCATCCGTTACATTTTTTTGAATCGGCGACTCCATTTTGATGCTTGGAATGACAAGTATCGAATCTGCTCCGTCAAAAACCTTGTCACCATTGGCTTTAGCTTGCGTCTCACTTGAAGGATTGCTATACGCTTCTTCATACTGTTTAATCATCGTTAATTGCGTCTGTTTGTTTTGGTAGCGACCATAAAATTCATACCCCACCAAAAATACACCAATCAAAATCAATAATATACCAATCTTTTTCCACATACTACAATGCCTCCTTTAATGATGTTGCTAGTTTCATAATCTTTTGAATACGATGATGCATACCTGATTTACTAATTGACTGCTTGGTTTCTTCTAAGAAAAGGGTACACAAATCAATTAAGCTACGGTCAGGATACTTTAGCCGCAAAATTGCAATGGCTTTGGTCTTATCATCTAATACATCAAGTCCTAGCTCTTGTTCAATTAACGCAATCGCTTCTACTTGACGTTGTCCCGCTTCTAACATTTTCATATCGTTTGCAATCTCGCAATTATCTAAACGATTAATATTGTTTAAAAAATCTCGTTCTGCTCGTTCTCTTTCATAGTATAGTACACCTTGACTTGCACCAATCACTTTCAAAAAGTCCGCGATTTTATCAGAAGCTTTAACATATACAACATAATATTGTCTCCTCACAATTATTCTACCATGAATGTCAAAATTTGTCATCAAATTTGCAACATAATTTGCAACATTTTCATCACTAAAAGACATTTCTAAGTGATAATTGCTATTAATTGGCGAATTTACACTCCCGCAAACCATAAAGCAACCCTTTAAATATGCTTTGGTCCGTTCTAAGTTTTGCTTAATTTCCTTGTAAATATCATCTTTTTCATCAAAATTCAAATGCAATACTTCCCTCATTGTTTGGACATGCTCCTTAATCCGAACAACATAAAGATTATTCTTTTTAAAACGCACCTTTCGTGACACTAAAAATTCAATGTCACTTTGAAATGATTGTTTGACTAATCGGTGAATACGTGATGCAACTTTAGCATTTTCAGTTCTAACTTCTAGCATCAATCCCAAACTAGACAATGTCAACGAACCTGCTGCTTTAAGCATTGCCATCAGTTCTATTTGTCCTAATTGATCAATTGGGGTACTCGCTACTTCATTTTTAATTTCGTGAGCAAATGACATTTAGTCCTCCTTAATGATGGATTCAATACATAGTGCAACTTTAATTGGATTATGTCGAATCAACCCCTCATAACCACTCATTAGGTCCGCATTTAATATAGGCACATCAAACTTTGATTGTTTGATGGGTAGCACTTGTTTACTTCCTTTTGCTAAATAAGCCGCTAGAACATCATCATGGAAGGATGCATTATTAACAACAACCTGATCTAAAATAGGTCCTGCATGTTCATAGATGGCTGCTATATGTGTCTCTACATCGTAATCATCCGTTTCTCCTGGTTGTGTCATACCATTACACATATAAATGACTTTTGCCGATGTTTTATGAAGCGCTTCTTTGACATCATCTAAAATAACAACTGGCAAGATACTTGTATACAAGCTTCCAATACCAAGGATTACTAAATCCGCTTCCATAATGGCATTGACAGCATGAGGGTTAACATCATAGTTTTCTTGATAAAAAACTTGTTTAATATGGTTCTTGTATTTAGGGATATTAGATTCCCCTTGAACAATGACATCATCCGCCATGATGGCATAAAGTGTCATCACTTCATCAGAGATTGGATAAATATGACCTTTTACCTGTAATATTGCTGCTACTTGACTGACTGCTTCATAAAAATCTCCTGTAATATTATACATACCTGCAAGCATTAAATTACCTAGTGCATGGCCTGAAACATCACTCGCTCCAATAAATCGATGATTCATTAATTGGTCTAGCACATCACTGCTCTTTGATAACGAAACAAGTACCCGTCTGATATCTCCAACTGCTGGCATTCTAAAGTCACGCGTTATCTTACCTGTACTTCCTCCATCATCCGCAACTGATACAATCGCAGAAATATCTATGTTTGGAATGCTCTTAATACCAGTTAGTATGGTTGAAAGGCCAGTGCCACCACCAATCACAACAACTTTCTTATTCATATCGTTTTAACTCCTTATGTTCTAAGTAGACATGGTATTGTTCTTTAAAATGATCTGATAGGAAGCGGCATAGACTAATTGAACGATGTTTACCCCCAGTGCACCCAATAGCAACAACGATATGTCTTTTACCACTACCCTCAACTTGCTTAAATACCATGGTTAAAAATGGCATGAGTGCACCAATATAGTCTTGTGTTTGAGGTGCATCGATTACATATCGATATACAGGTTCATCAAGACCCGTCATCGGTCTTAATTCATTATCATAAAAAGGGTTTGGCAAACTACGCACATCAAAAATAAAATCACTATCTTTAGGAATGCCAAATCGATATCCAAATGACACAAAAGATATCGCTAGTTTATGTTGACGAACATCATATGCGAATAATGATTGAATTTTATTGGTTAATTCTCTTTGATTTAAACTACTTGTATCAATGACTTCTGCTGCAACATGCTTAATTTTATTTCCAATCGTTTGTTCAATACCAATTGCTTCATCTAAAGTATTGGCTTTTTGATCAAGAATCAATGGATGAACACGTCTTGTAAATTGATAACGACTAACCAATGTTTGACTATCCGCATCCAAATACAACAACGTTACACTAAATGCTTCCTCATTGATCAACTCATTATAAATAGTCATCACATCATCAAGTGGTATTGCCAACGCAACGTGCATGTACTTATGCGACTGTGCAAGATACTGACGAAGTGAACTCATCAATGCAACGGGATAATTGTCCATGCATTCATATCCTAACGCTTCAAATGCCAACATAACACTACTTTTCCCTGCTCCTGAAAGACCCGTCACAATTACAATATTTACTGTCATTTCTTCACCTACCTTAGTTCATTATATCAAATAAAAACAAGAATAAAAACACTTTCTATTCTTGTTTACGCTTTACTTTAAATATGTTTTTAAAAACTGTCCTGTATAACTCTTTTCAACCTTTGCAATCTGTTCTGGTGTTCCAGTTGCAACAATCATACCACCTTTATCGCCACCTTCAGGACCTAAATCAATAATATAATCAGCTACTTTAATCACATCTAAGTTATGCTCAATAATCACAACACTATCGCCTTGATCAACAATCTTTTGAATCACTTCAATTAGCCGAGCAACATCATCCATATGAAGTCCTGTTGTTGGTTCATCTAAAATATAAAGTGTTTTACCGGTCGGTCTTTTTTGAAGTTCTGCAGCCAATTTGACACGTTGCGCTTCACCACCAGATAATGTTGTCGCCGATTGACCTAGCTTAATATAACCTAAACCAACATCCTCTAAGATTTGAAGTTTACGTTTAATTTTAGGTAGATTTTGGAAAAATTCATTTGCATGTGTCACTGTCATTTCTAAAACATCGTAGATTGTCGCATCGCGATACATGACTTGTAATGTTTCTTGGTTGTATCGTTTTCCTTCACACTCTTCGCATGGCACATACACATCAGGTAAAAAATGCATTGAGATACGACGTACGCCATCGCCTTGACACGTTTCACATCGGCCACCCTTAACATTAAAGGAGAAGCGACCTTTATCATAACCTCTTATTTTTGCATCTTTTGTTTGCGTAAATAAATCACGAATATCATCAAAGACACCTGTATATGTCGCAGGATTTGATCTTGGTGTACGCCCTATTGGACTTTGCGAAACATCAACAATTTTATCAATATGTTCCACACCAACAATACGCTGATGTTTGCCTGGTTTATCTTTTGATTTATATAGCTTTGACGCTAATCCTTTAAGTAAGATTTCATTGACAAGTGAAGACTTCCCGCCACCTGAAACACCTGTAACCACGACCAATTGACCCAATGGTATTTTAACATTAATACCTTTTAAGTTGTTCGCTTCAGCTTTTTTAATTTCAATACTTAGTCCATTACCTTTACGTCTTTTTTTAGGGACTGGGATGCTTTTTTTCCCACTTAAATACTGCCCCGTAATGGATGCCTCGCATGACATAATGGTTTCAATAGGACCCGCAACCACAACCTGGCCTCCAAGTTCACCTGCGCCTGGACCAATATCCACAATATAATCACTTGCCTTCATCGTGTCTTCATCATGTTCAACAACAATCAACGTATTCCCTAAATCACGCATTTTTAACAATGCATCAATCAAACGCGCATTGTCTCTTTGATGCAAACCAATCGAAGGTTCATCCAACACATACAAAACCTCAGTTAATTTAGAACCTATTTGTGTTGCCAAACGAATTCGTTGAGCCTCCCCACCCGAAAGTGTCCCAGCTGAACGTGAGAGTGTCAAATAATCAAGCCCAACATTCAATAGAAACGACAGGCGTTCTTTAATTTCCTTTAGCACCAATGTCGCTATTTCCTGATGCGTTTTTGATAAAACAAGCTCATTAAAAAAGTGTACAGCGTCTTCAATTGACAATGCCGTTACTTGAGCAATGTTTTTTCCACCAATCAACACCGCCAATGCTTGTTCATTCAAACGCTGTCCATGGCATGTATGACACACTTGTTCGGACATAAAACCACCATACCAATCTCTCATCATATTAGACGTTGTTTCGTTGTAACGACGTTCAATTAGTGTTTTTACACCTTCAATAAAATCCGTTTTTTTAAAGGTATTGCCTGAACGTGATTCAATGGTATATTGAATCGGTTCTTTTGAACCATTTAAAATAATATCAAGATCTTTTTTACTCATGTTCTCAAGTGGAGTGTCTATATCAATATGATAGTAATCAAACAATACCTGAAACATTTGCCATTCAATGTTTTCAGTATTGACAATATTCTTAAGATAAACAATACCCCCTTGTCTAATTGACAAGGCTTTATCTGGCATCAATAAATCAGGATCTACTTCGGTTGTATACCCAAGGCCATTACATGTTGGACACGCGCCTAGTGGCGCATTAAATGAAAACAAACGTGGTTCTAAATTAGGTATCGAGAATCCACAATGTCGACATGCATACTTAGATGAAAAAAGCATATCCTCGCCACCAGCATCAATCACTACCAACCCATCACTTAGTTTTAAAGCTGTTTCAATTGAATCAAATAGACGACTTTGACTATCTTCTTTTTTAACAATTCGATCGACAACAGCCTCTATGGTATAGCGATTGTTCTTTTCTAATTCAATAGGCTCATCTAACGTTTTAATGTCCCCATTGATGCGAACACGAATATAACCGTCTTTCTTAAGTTGTTCTAATCGATCCTTATGAGTTCCTTTTTTTTCTTTAACAATTGGTGCTAAAATTTGAAGTCGCATACCATCATTAAGACTCATTACCTTTTGTACCATTTGTTTGATGGATTGACCAACAATTGGCTCATGATGTGTCGGGCAATAAGGCACCCCTACTCGACCATACAAAAGCCTCAAATAATCATAGATTTCTGTCACAGTTCCTACTGTTGAACGCGGATTGTTTTGTGTTGACTTTTGATCAATTGCAATCGCAGGTGATAACCCATCAATGCTGTCTACATCTGGCTTTTCAACACCACCTAAAAATTGTCTCGCATAAGCACTCAAAGACTCAACATAGCGACGTTGTCCTTCAGCATAGATGGTATCAAATGCCAAAGATGACTTCCCACTACCTGATAACCCTGTCATGATAATAAACTTTCCTCTTGGTAGTTCTAAATCAATATTTTTTAAATTATTACTTCTTGCACCTCTAATGACAATCTTATCTTTTAACACCTTTTCACCTCAATACTACCATTATAACCAATTCCCCCTCTAAAATAAAGATGGATACATGTTTATTTATGACTAAAAATATGTTATCATAACTAAGTCTAGGAGGTGTTATCATGAGTCAAATTAAATCATCGATCCAACCCATAATAAAACAACTTATTCAATCCTATTATCGTGTTGGCATTTACGCATTGATTACACGTTTGATTTTTGTCGCGATTACAGTCCCTGTTTTAACTCAGCTACTAAATAACATGATTTCTTTATGGGCTAATAGTACATCATCAAAAGCAACCATTGCTTCACTACTGTTTAGTCCCCTTGGTTTATTTTACTTCACTTTAATTGTATTTTTAGTCCTCATCATTTCCTTTGTTGAGCTTCAGGGATTAATGATTATGTTATCTCAAACAAAAACAAATGAACAACATACGCTTTTTACGCCATTATGGAACAGTGGAAAAAAAGTCATAAAACCTGGCTTTTTTACTTTCTTACTAACTCTATTTGCTTTTACTTTCCATACAACAATTGTCATTGGCTTACTTTATTTCCCAACTGCACAAATACCAAATTATTTCATTTATTTTATATTCACAAATCCTTATTCATTGGCTATATTTGTCATATTTGCAGTAGGATCCTATGTGCTTTTAAGCCGCTATTTGTTCTTGTTTATTTATCTACCTAAAACAAACACATTAAAAGAAGCCATTTCAATAAGTGTTCAGGAAACAAAAGGAAGACGCATTAAAATCATTTTAATGATAATGATGTACCAAGTCATCTTACTTTTGATTGGTTTATCCCTTCATTTCTTACCATTTGCATTGAGTTTTGTTTTATCATTTTTAAGACTAACCAATATTTACTTTGTTTCACTTTTATCAGTCATGATTTTTATTACAAAAGTTTTACTAACACTCATTTTTTATTCACTTGCTTATCCTCTACTCATCTCAGCTATTGTTAAGATAGATCATCACAAAATGAAAAGAAACCAATCAATTAATGCATTTGATTCACAACGCATTATTTGGCTTAGACATATTTTATATCGAGGCGGTGTTGTTCTAATTGCAACCTATTTGATTGTGCAAAGTCAGTTAGTCTCATTTCATTTCCCTATGCAAGCACGTGTTACTGTGGTTGCTTCAAATGATGTCATTGATGGAATTCAACCGAACTCAAAACGACACATGGAGCATGCGATTAGCATTGGTGCCAATCAAGTTGAAGTTGAAGTCAAAATGACAAAAGATGGTGCTCTTGTATTGTCCAACACTTCTTTAGTTAAGGATGGAGAAGAAACCAAATTAATTGAGGATCTTTTGTACAGTGACTTAAAAAAGCTCACACATGAGCAAGAACCGTTTATGACATTAGAAGAAGCTATTTTAATATCAATCAACCGTATTCACTTAAACATTATTTATCAAACAGGTGAAGGTGGTTTAATGGATCCAAAGAGAAATTTAACCAATCGAGATACAAACATTCTTCAAAAAATTGCTTATCTCATTCAAATTCATGGGCAATCAAATAATTCGTCAATTCTATCTTCTAACATTCATGTACCAACTTATTTACAATTACTTGTTCCAAATATAACAAGTGGCATTATCACACCACATGATAAAAAAATCCCGACCTTCATATCAACTGATATCTCACAAGTACATGAAGATAAGGTAACGCAACGCCATATTTCATTGATGCACCTTCAGGGTAAACAAGTATTTGTTTATGGTGCTCAATCAATCGATCAATTTGCACCACTTGCAAAGCAACATGTTACAGCGATTGTAACAAACAAAGTACAAGATGCATTACGTCTATCAATAACGTTTCAAGAACAATAAAACGCCGCATATGCGACGTTTTTTCAATCCATTTTAAGTTCAAATAAAGCATCTCTCAATTCTGCAGCACGCTCAAAATCTAAATCTTTTGCAGCTTGTTTCATTTGAGCATCTAAATCAGCAATCAGTTTCTCTTTTGCTTTTTTAGAAATTGATTTGCCTTTTCTCACTTTATCAACCGTTTCCTCAACTTCTTTACCTCGTACCGCTTCACGAATATCTTTAATAATCGTTTTTGGTGTGATACCATGTGCCTCATTATACGCTTCTTGAATGGCACGGCGTCGTGCCGTTTCCTCAATCGCAGTTTCCATTGAATCCGTAATACGATCAGCATACATGATCACTTGTCCATTAGCGTTTCTAGCAGCACGCCCAATGGTTTGAATCAGTGACCGATGAGACCTTAAAAAACCTTCTTTATCAGCGTCTAATATAGCAACTAGTGAAACTTCAGGAAGATCAAGCCCTTCCCTTAATAAATTAATACCAACTAAAGTATCATATTTACCTAGGCGTAGTTCTCTCAAAATCTCAATCCGTTCTAAAGTCTTCGTATCAGAATGCAAATAAGCCACTTTCAATCCCAATTCTTTTAAATAAGATGATAAATCCTCAGCCATACGCTTGGTTAAAGTCGTAATTAAAACACGCTCATTTTTATCTTTACGTAAACGTATTTGCTCAATAATATCATCAATTTGTCCTTTTGAAGGCTTAACGATAATCTCTGGATCAAGTAATCCTGTAGGACGGATAATCTGTTGAACAACTTCATGATTTACTTGTTCAAGTTCAAAGTCACCTGGCGTTGCAGATACGAAAATAGCTTGTTGATAAATTTCTTGAAATTCTTCAAATCTCAGTGGTCGATTGTCCATCGCACTAGGTAATCGGAATCCGTAATTAACAAGCACTTCTTTGCGCCCTCGATCACCATTGTACATACCTCTAATTTGTGGCAACATCACATGCGATTCATCAACAACAAGTAAGAAATCTTCAGGAAAATAGTCTAACAACGTATATGGACGTTGTCCTGGTTGACGGCCATCAATATGACGAGAATAGTTTTCAATACCTGAACACATACCAACTTCACGCAACATTTCAATATCATGTCTTGTCCGTTGCTCAAGTCGCTGGTATTCAAGCAGCATATTCTCTTCTTTAAAATAAGCTAAGCGTTCATTCAATTCTATTTCAATCGTTTCACATGCTTGTTTCATTTGTTCTTTGGTGGTGACATAGTCATAAGCCGGTGATAGTGCGATATGTTGAAATGTCTCTAAAGCATGTCCGGTTAACGGATCAACCCAACTCAATCGGTCAATCTCATCGCCAAACAATTCGATGCGTATAATACGCTCTTCTGTATAGCCAGGGACAATCTCAATAACATCACCCCTCACTCTAAATGTGCCTCTTGTTGGTTCAATATCATTGCGTTGGTATTGTCTATCAACTAAATAAGTTAACAATTCTTTTCGATCAATTTGTTGCCCTACACGAAGTGAAAACACCATACTTCTGTATTGTTCTGGATTACCTAACCCATAAATTGAAGCCACTGAAGCAACCACAATGACATCTCTTCGCTCCATTAATGAATTGGTAGCCGAAGATCGTAACATTTCTATTTCATGATTTGTCTTTGTACTTTTGTCAATGTAAGTATCAGATGATGGTAAATAAGCTTCAGGTTGATAGAAGTCGAAATTTGAAACAAAGTACTCAACTCGATTGTTTGGAAAAAATTCCTTCAATTCACTGTATAATTGCCCTGCTAACGTTTTATTATGAGCAAGTACAAGCGTTGGTTTTTGGACACGCTCTATGACGTTTGAAATCGTATACGTCTTACCTGTTCCAGTTGCACCTAACAACACTTGAAATTTCTTTCCCCCAATGACCCCTTTACTCAATGCTTCAATTGCTTGTGGTTGATCACCTTTTGGTGTATAAGCTGCGACTAATTTAAATGCATTCATCTTAATTCCCCAAAGCTTTTAAAGCTGCTTGGTAAGGTAAATCATATGTGACATCATCAATTCTTTGGTAGAGCGAATCCATCAATGTTCTCGCTGTTAAAGCATCTAACTCACCAGTTACATCAATGCCTTTACTTGCTTGAAACGATTCCAGAGCTACTTTTGTTTGTTGATTAAAATAACCATCTTCCCTACCTGGATCAAGACCGTCTAACTTTAATATCTTTTGCATCTTCGCAATCTCTGGTGACACTTGATCATAGCGTAGTGTTTCAGTAAGCTCAATCACTTGAATATTCGAAAACAATGAGTCAACCTCAATCGTTGGTGCAACCCCTATTTTATTTAGTGGTTTACCACTTGGTGTCAACCACTCAGCAAATGTGTACTTCATGATAGCCCCATCTTTAAAAGGAATTGATGTTTGAACTGTTCCTTTACCAAATGTATTTTTACCAATCATTTTCGTTTGTGCAAGTTCACTCATTGCTGCAGCCATTACTTCAGATGCACTTGCAGAATGTTCATCAATCAATAAAATTGTATCCTTAAACTCAAACTGTACACCTGTTTTGGTGACATATTTCTCAATTGATCCTTTAATATCTTGAACTTGTAAAATCACTTGATCTTTTGGCAACAACAAATCCAAAACAGCTTGAACGGTAGCCAAATACCCTCCAGGATTCCCTCTTAAATCAATGATTAAATATTCCACACCTGCAGCTTTAAATGATTCTAAATTTACTTTAAGCTCTTCCGCCGTCTTTTCAGCAAACTGTGTGATTTCAACATAACCAATTTTCTTACCTGCTTCTTCACGAATCTCCGCGTTGGTACTATGATCAATACTTGCGCGTATAGCTGTAAATTCAAGTGTTTCAAGACCTCTTCTTACTTGTATCACAACACTAGACCCTTTAGGTCCTTTTACCAGTTTTGCAAGTTCATTTTGATCTTTGCCTTCAACATTTTGTCCGTCAACACCAATAATAATATCACCCGGTTTTAGACCTGCGGCCTCAGCTGGCGAACCTTGGAATACTCTTAGGATACGAAAAGTACCCGATTCTAATCGATATGAAACACCAATCCCCTCATAGCTCCCCGATAATCCTTCCATGAATTCCTTGGCTTGATCAGGTAAAACATATGTTGTATAGGGATCACCTGCTTCTTTTACCATTCCAACAATTGCATTATTCATCATCACTTCATTGATTTGTTCAATATCTCTTCCAAAGTACCACTCAGAGGTCATAATATTAAACACTTGATCAAAGTTGCTTTCATTTTTAGTTGATTGAGCTCCTTGTTTTGATCCACCAAGGAAATACATCGTACTCCCTCCCAAAACAAGCCCAATAATCAATACAATAATCAATACGGGACGCATTGAACGTTTTACTTCTTGTTTAATTTCATCTTCATATCGAACCAATTTAACCGAAACCTTCTCATCCATTTTTATCACCTCAATATCGCTATTATATCATAGCATTCAAGCCATGCCTATGTTTAAAACAAAAAAAGTAGTTACCTACTTTTTCAAGAATCGATTAACTGATAAAAAGCTTCCTACAAAACCCACTACTACACCAGTGAGAATTAAAATCAAGCTAAGTTGAATCACAAATGGCATTGGTGTCACAAGTTTAAGAAGTTGTGAACCTAAAACACCACCCATCATATCATACATCTTTTGATAGCCATAAACTGATAACCCTATTGGAATAATTGACCCAAAAACACCAATCAAAATACCTTCTAGCATAAACGGCACTCGAATGTAAGCATTTGAAGCACCAACAAGACGCATAATTTCAATTTCTGTCTTTCTAGCAACGATGGTTAATTTAATCGTGTTTGAGATCATGAAAATAGCGAGTGCTGACAGAGCTGCAGCGAAAATAAAACCACCATTACGAATGGTTTCAAAGGTCTTAAGCATGGTTGTGGTTGCAGCACCACCCATACTTGCTTTATGTACACCATATTCATTCAAAATTAAAGCTTGTACTTTCTCAAGATCCTTGCTGTCATCCACATATACTTTAAATGCATGGCCTAGTGGATTATCACCTGTTAAAAGGTCTGCAAAACTCGTATCATCCCCAAGTTCTTCAGTAAGTGCCTTAAGCTCATCTTCCTTACTACTAAAAACGCTCTTTTTAACCTCAGGTATATTGTTAATAAACTGTGTTATCTCAGCAAGTCTTTCATCAGTAACATCTCGTTCAAGTTGTACATAAATTTGAAGGTTTTCTTCAATATTCACCGTTACACTCTGAACATTCAACGCAACAACCATGACAACACTAACAAGAATCAAGGTAATAGTCACTGCAACCATTGAGCTAATCGACATCGCACCGTTCCGAATAACCCCTTGAAACGCTGACTTAAGATGCCTTGGTAAATTACGAATGGTACTAAAAATTTCTCTGAACACTTTCATAACCCCCTTCCTCAGTATCAAGGGTTACAAAGCCACCCTCAATGCGAATGGTTCGATGAATGTAATGGTCGACTATATTTTTGTCATGCGTTACCATCACAATTGTTGTACGCTCTTCTTTATTAATTCTTTCAAGCACATCCATAATTTCTCTTGCTGTTTCAGGATCAAGATTTCCAGTTGGTTCATCACAAATTAAAACCTTTGGACGGTTGACAATAGCACGTGCTATGACAACACGTTGTTGTTGACCACCTGAAAGTTGATTTGGAAATGACTTCACTTTATCTTCAAGCCCAACCAAATTAAGCACTTCTTTCACTCGATCACGAATATCTTTTTTCCTTGCATCCGTCACTTCCATTGCAAAAGCAATATTTTCAAACACAGTTTTTTTATTTAATAAACGATAATCTTGAAACACAATACCTATGTTTCGTCTAAAATAACATGCCTTGCGATTCTTAATGCGCCCAACGTCTTGACCATTAACAATGACTTTACCTGTTGTAGGCTTTTCTTCACGATATAAAAGTTTTATAAACGTTGATTTACCAGCACCCGTTGATCCAATGACATAAACAAAATCACCTTCATCAATGGTCAAGGTAACATCATTGAGTGCACGCACTCCTGTTTTATATTTTTTTGATACATTAATTAAATTGATCATATGTACCTCCACTACTAAATCGTAAATCCTCTTCCCTTAACCTCATTAACCTCATGAATAATCATGAAAGCAATGGGATCAATAAATAAAACCCCTTCATTTAAATCATGTAAACGTCTTTTATCAATAACCGTCATGACGACTGGTCGACTATCCCCAGTATACCCACCACTTGCTTCAAGTAATGTTGTACCTCTATCCATTGTATCATGAATCCATGTCACAACCTGATCATAATGCTCAGTAATAATCATCACATTTAACATTTTAGCACTGCCAAGAACCATTAATTGATTAATCATTAGACTTGTAATTGCAGCACTCAATAACCCAATCATGATGACTTCAGCACCAAATATAACCGCTCCAAGAAGGATTGTAATCCCATCTATTAGCGCCACCATATGTGAAATTTGATACCCAAATACTTTATTTAATATTAATGGGGGAATGTCTAAACCACCGGTTGATGCGCCCACATTAAACACAAGTCCGATACCAACCCCAACAAGAACCCCAGCATAAATGGCAATCAACAAGATTTCACTTGTATCAATCACAACTGGGTACTTTAGAAAAAAAGCAAGCGCAAGTGGATAATAAAATGTACTTAGCGCTGTTTTAACTGCAAACTTTTTACCTAAAGCAAAGTAACCCAAAATAAACATCGAAATGATGACAATATTGATTACAAGTTGTTCATTCCATCCAAACAACTTATTAACAATAATCGCAATACTTGCCATCCCACCAGTCACTAGATGATAGGGCAAAATAAAGTTTGCTACTGCAAAAGCAATTAAAGTATTACCAATTAATAGAAAAATAATTTCTTGTAGTTTGAACTTTTTCATGACACAGTACCTTTTAGATAAGCATCTATAAACCCATCTAAATCGCCATCCATGACTGCATTTGTTTGACTTGTTTCAAAGTTTGTTCGATGATCTTTTACCATTGAATAAGGATGAAATACATACGAACGTATTTGAGAGCCCCACCCAATTTCTTTTTGTTCACCTTTTAACTCATTTTTTAGCTGCGCTTGCTCTTGAAGTTGACGTTGCAACAGTTTTGACTTAAGCATCTTCAAAGCAGTCTCACGATTCTTAATCTGAGAACGCTCAGTTTGACAGCTTACCACAATACCTGTTGGTAAATGTGTCATTCGAACTGCTGAGTCAGTTGTATTGACATGTTGTCCACCAGCACCACTTGCACGATATGTATCAATCTTAACATCTTCCATCTTAATATCAACATCTGTATCCACTTCCAACTCTGGCATAATATCCACTGATGCAAATGATGTATGACGTCTTCCTGAAGAATCAAACGGTGAAATACGAACCAAACGATGAACGCCTTGCTCAGCTTTAAGCAAACCATAAGCATTGGTTCCCTTCACAAGAAAACTAACACTTTTCAAGCCTGCCTCTTCACCATCTAAATAATCAAGAACAGTGACTTTAAATCCTTTTTGATCAGCATAGCGTTGATACATTCGAAATAACATAGATGCCCAATCCTGACTCTCTGTGCCACCAGCACCTGGATGAATCTCAACAATTGCATTTGCATCATCGTATGGTTTACTTAACAACACATCAAGTTCAAAACGCGACATGGCTTCGTTATATGCAACATAATCACTTTCCAACATCAAAAATAATTCTTCATCGTAGCTATCTTTAATTAGCTCATAAGCTTCTTCAATTTCTTGAAGTTGCGTTTGCAACAATAAATAAACATCGACAACACGTTTCAACCCATTACTTTGTTTGATAATGCGTTGCGCTTCCATCGCATCATTCCAAAACTCAGGATGACTTTGCGCTTCCAACAATTGATCAAGTGTTTCCTTTTTTTGTTCAATTTCAAGGCTTAGGTGCAAATCACGTAATCTTTGTTGATGTGCACCAATCCCTTGTCTTATCTCATATAATTCCACTAGACTTGACTTTCTTGTTGTAACACAACACGAATATTCACAAGATTAAATACCACTTGTTGTGCAATACTCTTAATCATGTTTTCAAACAACACAAACGCTTCTTCAGTATATTCATCTAATGGGTTCTTTTGCGCATAAGCACGTAAATGGATACCATTTCTTAGTTTAGTCATTGTATCAATATGATCAATCCAATGGTTATCAAGAATACTCAACATCACTGTTTTCTCAAATGATTCAATTGCCTCTAATGGTGCTTGATCAAACTTTCTCATATAGTCAGCCATCAACAAACTCGCCACTTTGCTAGCAATCATCTCTTGTTTGTTGCCCTCAGTTGTTATGTCTTGACTGCCTAGCTTATCAAATTTAATGTATGTATCATTTAAAACTTTAACTAGTTCATCTACTTGTACATTGCCACTTCTACCAGCATCTGTATGGACTTGTACCAAGTTTTCAGAAAAACGCTTAAACATATCTTCAATAGTATGGTGTATATTTTCTGATGCTAAAATCATATCACGTTGTTCATAAATCATTTCACGTTGTTGTCGCAACACATCATCATACTCCAATATGTGCTTACGAGAGTCAAAGTTATTACCCTCAACTCGTCTTTGAGCTGACTCAATACTTTTAGCCATTGCTTTCATCTCGATTGCTTCTTCACCAGTCGCAGACTCCATCATTTTAATGAATCGATCTTGGCCAAATCGGACCATTAAGTCATCTTCAAAAGACACATAGAAGCGACTATATCCTGGATCTCCTTGACGACCAGAACGTCCACGTAATTGGTTGTCAATTCTTCGAGACTCATGTCGTTCAGTACCAATCACCGCAAGACCCCCAAGTTCAACAACACCTGGACCAAGTTTAATATCGGTTCCACGTCCTGCCATATTGGTTGCAATAGTCACTGAACCTCTAACACCTGCTTTAGCAATAATTTCAGCTTCTCTTTCATGGTTTTTAGCATTCAGTATCTCATGGCGAATGCGTTCTTTTTGAAGTAGTTTAGATACTTCTTCAGATGTTTCAACCGAAATTGTACCAATTAGAATTGGCTGTCCACGTTCATTTAATTGTTTTACTTCTTCAATCATTGCTTTAAATTTATATGCCTTTCTTGAAAACACATAATCAGAAGCGTCAACACGAATCACTTCTCTATTGGTTGGTACTTCTACAACACGCATGTTATAAATGGTTCTAAACTCTTCCTCTTCTGTTTTAGCAGTACCAGTCATACCTGAAAGTTTTTTGTATAAACGGAAATAGTTTTGGTACGTAATCGTTGCCAAAGTAACTGTCTCTTGTTTTATTTTAACGCCTTCTTTGGCTTCAATTGCTTGATGTAAGCCATCTGAATAAGCACGACCTTCCATTAGACGTCCAGTAAACTGGTCAATAATCATAATTTCGCCTTCAACCACCATGTACTCAACATCTTTTGTCATGATGTAGTTTGCTTTTAACGCTTGGTTGATGTGATGTACTAGCGCAGTGTGTTCTAAATCATATAAGTTTTTAATCCCAAACTTACGTTCAGCTTTTTCAACCCCTGCTTCAGTTAAACTTGCCGCTTGACTTTTAACATCAACAACGTAATCTTCATCAATGGTTAATCCTTTAACAAAGCCATCTGTTTGCATATAAAGATTTGCTGTGTTTTTTTGTCCACCTGAAATAATCAACGGTGTTCTTGCCTCATCAATTAAAATACTATCAACCTCATCAATGATTGCATAGTTAAGTGGTCTTAGTACTTTTTGTTCCATACTTTTAACCATATTATCTCGCAAATAGTCAAATCCAACTTCTGAGTTTGTGGTATACGTAATATCACACATAAATTGTTCGCGTTTTTCACGTTCATTCAATCCACGATGATTTAACCCAACACTCAAACCTAAAAAACGATGGATTTCACCCATTTCTCTTGCATCACGACCAGCTAAATAGTCATTAACTGTTACAATGTGAACACCTTCACCACCAAGCCCATTTAAATAAGCAGGCATAACAGATGTTAATGTTTTCCCTTCACCAGTTTTCATTTCTGCGATGTCGCCTTCATGAATTGAAATAGCACCAACAATTTGTACAAAAAATGGTTCCATATTTACGACACGCACACATGCTTCACGAGCGGTTGCAAAAGCTTCAACTAAAATGTCATCTAAAGTCTCACCATTAGCTAATCTTTCTTTAAATTCTACTGTTTTAGCCTTTAATTCCTCATCACTTAATTTACGATAGTCGTCTTTTAATGCATCTACTTTTTGAGCCTTTTGCTCTAGTCGTTTTAATATTTTTTTATCTTGACCAAAAATTTTATTTATAATAGAAGCCATACACTACCTCCTAACTCATTCATTCTATCACTTTTCATTGATTTTTCATAGACTATTCAGTATTTTTTTTCATTTTGAGACTTATATAAAGATGATATTAGGACTTGCAAGAATCACGCATAAAGGCTATACTTTTAGTAATATCTAAGGAGGATAACATATGTACGCAGATTATCATATTCATACGAGTCACAGTGTTGATTCAAATGTCTTCATGGACGACTATTGCAAGCGCGCAATAGCGCTTGGGATTCAAGAAGTTTGCTTTACTGATCATGTTGATTACGATATTGTTAACGACCAATTAGGACCAAACACAACACAAACGATTGATTACGATGCATTCTTCGAACAAATCGAATCTTGTAGAGCCACATATGGTGATCAATTAACCATTCGAGCTGGTGTCGAATTTGGCATTCAAAAACATACCATTTCAAAATATCAACATGACGCTAAGCAATATCCATTCGATTTTATTCTTTTATCCAGTCATGAAATCGATAATCAAGAGTTTTGGCTATACGATTATCAAAAAAACAAAACACAATTAGAAATACACCAAGGCTATTACCAAAATCTACTCGACATCATTCAAAGCTTTGATGATTATAGCGTACTTGCTCATCTAGACGTCATTAAGCGTTACGATGATTATGGCCCATTTGATGACCAACTCATTTTAGAAACACACATCACACCTATTTTAAAGCATATCATTGAACATGGTAAAGGGATTGAAGTCAATGCATCTAGTTTTCAATACGAACTACCTGATCTCATGCCTTCAACACTCATTTTAAAAAAATACTATGAACTTGGTGGCACCATTATCACGATCGGCTCTGATGCCCATCATATTGATGCACTAGGAACTCATCAAACAACCATCAAAGAAAAGCTAAAGCAAATTGGTTTCAAAACATTTAGCACATTTGAAGCGATGGGTCCAATACAAAATGACTTATAAAAAAAAGAGCTGAACCAAAGTATTACTACTTGATTCAGCTCTTTCCATAGTCCATTGCCAACCACCATTGCATAATGCGTTGTGCCCCAACTATTGTAGCTTTGGGAATAATCAATTTAAATCCATTTTAATTCTACAAAAACTTTAAACTATTCGTTGTAAATTTATTATAATTTAGAAACGTTTTTAGCTTGAAGTCCACGGTCGCCTTCGAATACTTCGAATTCAACTGCTTGACCTTCATCTAAACTTTTATAGCCTTCGCCAAGAATTTGTGTGTAATGTACGAAAATATCAGAACCTTCATCAGAAGTGATAAATCCAAATCCTTTTTCAGCGTTAAACCATTTAACTTTACCTTGCATCATTTAATCATCCTTTCCAACCCATAAGCTAACTTAACTATATAATAGATTGAATGCGATTTCAAACTATTTTAACCGTCAAAAAACGACAAAACATGATATTAACGCCTTGATAAGACAACAATTTCAATCTCATCTACATGATCTTTCAACAATAAAAAGCATGTTTTTAGTGTTTCACCCGATGTTATGACATCATCAATCAATAACACTTTATTGGGAAACAAAGTGACTCCAGGTCTCAAAGCGATGACTGCTTCAATCCCTTTACGATTGGTGCTCGTTGCTTGTTTATAGTTTGTCTTTTTGTAAAACAATCGTACCATGGGCAAATTAACCCCCTCAAAAATAAGCTCTACATGATTAAACCCTCGTCTTTTATCATCTTCAATAAACGACGGCATGGGGACCATTGTAAATCCTTGGTATTTGACATTTAAGGCCTCTTTATGATGCGCTAAAAAAACAGGAGCAATTGTTGCATCCCCCAACCCTTTTACTTGATGTAACAAATCTTTCAAAAAAGAATCGTACTGATAAATTACTTTGTACGTATTTTTACCTCGATATGGCTTCAACAAAGAAAGACAACGATAACAAATAACCCCTCTATCAAGCAACTCATAAAAACTAGGATCCTCTAAACGATCTTGATGGCAAATGAGACAATGATCGGTTGGCTTGTTCAATCGCTTTTTTTGTTTCATCCATTGCTCGCGTAACTTTTTCAACAAAAAATATCACCTGCCCTTCCCATGCATCTTCTTTGCGCCCTACTCTACCTGCCATTTGCACCAACATCGTTTGTGTAAAAAAAGGTTTATCTGCACGATAAATTAAGACATGCACACCAACAAATGTCACCCCACGTTCTAGTACCGATGTACTGATAAGACAATCTAATGTTCCACACCTAAATTGCTCAAGTTGATCCATATATCCCGGAGCATTTGCATAAACAACACCAACATGGTATAAATGCAGTTTTTTCGCTAGCCTTTTAGCTTGCTTAACCGTATCAACAAAGATAATCAAATGGTTTTTGTATTTTTCAACAATCCTTCTTAATTGGTAAGTGCTCCACGGCAACATAAAACAAGTGGTTGGTACCGGAATTGGGTGTAAATGATACCGAACAAGCAAATCAACTGTATGCAAATCAAGCACGTCAATTAACTCATCAACAAATCTATTTTTGGTTGCTGACATACAAATAAACACACCTGTACATGCTTGCAATAAATGCTTCATCAACAACTTATTACCACAAAAAGGAAATGCATCCATTTCATCTAAAATCAACAAATCAAATGCCCCTTTATACTTTTGTAATTGATGGGTTGTACAGACAACCATTTGCCCATCTAACTGCTGACAATGGCCTCCATACACAAGTGTGATTGGTGTATCTAGATATTGTTGCAACCGCTCAGCTAATTCAATGGTTAAAGTCGTGCGAGGCGTAACAAAGCAAACCCTTTTATGTTGGTTTAATGCAAGTTGAATGATGGGGACCATCATTTCTGTTTTTCCTGCACCACATACAGCATTCAAATAAGCATTTTTTGATGCTAGATACAACGACTCCAATCCCTTTGATGCCTCTTCTTGATATTTGGTTAGTTTCATATGTTCACCCATTTAGATTATATCAAACCATACCTAAGCAAAAGTCTCTTCTTTGTCAAAAAAAACACCCACTCGGGTGTTAGATAATTTCTTTTCCTTCTATAAAAACACGTTCAACAGATATATTTTCATCAAAGAAAATAATATTTGCTTTTTTATGAACAGCAATAGATCCAATATGATCTAATCCACAGTTACGTGCCGGATTGGTTGCTGCCCATTTAACAACATCAACAATAGAATAACCTAAGTATTGATGCGCATAACACACCGCCTCATTCAAATTTAACACACTTCCTGCAAGGGCCCCACTCTCAAGTCTTGCTGCTTTATTGAGCACATGAACAACTTGTCCACCTAGATCAAATGTCCCTTCAGGTAATTGTCCTGCACGCATACAGTCTGTTACAAGTACCATCTTATCTGGTCCTTTTATTTTAGCAAGTGAACGTGCTGATGCATAATGCACATGTATACCATCAAGAATTAGCTCAGCATAAACGCGTTGATCATCCATCACGGCACCAACAACACCAGGCTCACGATGATTGAATCCTCTCATCCCATTAAATGTATGAGTTGCATGTGTAATCCCTGCATCGAAGCTTTTTAAAGCAATATCGTATGTTGCCGCAGTATGTCCAATGGACGCAACAACACCTTGTTTGGTAACGTATTTAATTAAGTCCATCGCACCTTCTTTTTCTGGTGCAAGTGAAATCATCTTGACAACATCTTCAGCATCTTTAACCATTTCTTTGTACTGATCAATACTTGGCGAACTAATAAATTGCTCTGGTTGCGCCCCTTTAAATTCAACATTGAAGAATGGTCCTTCAAGATGAACCCCTTCAATTTGTGCACCTTCTACTTGATGCATGTGTTCTTTAACGGTTTTAACAGCTTGATAAGTTGCTTCATTTGACTGTGTCAGTGTTGTTGGTAAAAATGATGTCACACCTTTTTTAACAATTGCTTTTGAAATACCATTAATCGCTTCAAAAGTACCATCCATAACATCATGTCCTGCACATCCATGAATATGAACATCAAAGAAACCTGGCGCAACATATAACCCTTTTGCATCAATAATTTCTCCATCTTGTACCTTGTCTTCTAATCCCACAATAACACCATCTTCAATTACCACAACACAAGATGCAATGCGATCTTCTAATACAACTTTTCCATTTATAATATTTGTTTTCATGTTCTCCTCCTATATAAGTCCTAATGTTTTACATGCGTATTCAACGCCATCATCTTCAACTGTTTTTGTAACAAACGTCGCTTTTTCTTTTAGTAAATCAATGGCATTACCCATTGCAACACAAGTCGTTGCATAATCAAACATCCCTAAATCATTAAACTCATCACCAAAAACAACCACATCATCTTTAGTTAACCCTAAATGACTCACCAATGCTTTAATCCCTCGTTCTTTGCCTAAGTTCACAAACACCAAATGATCTTTGAATGCATGATAACTATGATCATAATCATCTAAAAATAATTGACGCTTTTCATATCCACCATAAACACATACTTTATAAATTGGTTGTTCTAAGTAATGCGTTGGGTTTACTGTGTATTTACCAAGACTAAGTTCTTTAGGAACCGCTTCAACAACATCATTGATGGCTGTAACACCATTGGCAAGATCACTTACCATACCAACTACAAGCCCTAAAGATTCGGCTTTTTCTAAGACATATTCAATAAATTCAGTTTCAATCGGTGTTGAAAGAATTTGTTTTTTGTGAGCAAATGCACTATTACCTTCAGAACATACATAGTGCTCTAAATCAAGCAAATCAATGTAGCGATCCATTGCATGTTTAATACGCCCAGATGCAAGCCCTACATAATGACCTTTTTGTTTCAATGCATTTATTGTTTCAATAGCACTTTGAGGCACCTCAAAATCCTTTGTACAAATGGTTTGATCAATATCAAATAAAATGAGTTTTTTATCCATAAATTACCTCCAATTCCATTATAACATATCCATTTATAAAACGCTTTTATCATTATTTAAAACATAACGTTGCTTGAACAGCTTGATACCATCCTTTAATTAATGCTTCTCTTTCTTCTTGAGACATATGTGGTTTCAAAAGCAACCTTGTTTGTCTCATATGCATTAAATCATCCATTGAACCAATTAAATGAGCACCAAAAGCCGCAACCAAAGCAGCCCCTAAAGCCGTTGTTTCAATCATGGAGGCGACATCAATAACACAATCTAAAACATCACTTTGAAACTGCATCAAAAATTCACTTCGAGTAGCGCCTCCATCAACCTTTAAAGTAGACAAACATAAACCAGATTCCTCAACCATGACATCAATTACTTCTTTAGATTGAAAAGCAATGGACTCTAAAGTAGCACGAATAAGGTGTTCTTTTGTTGTACCCCGTGTTAATCCAAAAATAGCCCCTCTTGCATCACTATCCCAATACGGTGCGCCCAATCCGACAAATGCAGGCACCACATAAACGCCATTTGACGACGCACAACGACTTGCATAGACACCTGTTTCTTCAGCACTATCAATCATGCGAAGACCATCCCTTAACCACTGTATAGCTGAACCCGCTACAAAAACACTACCCTCAAGTGCATAAACAACTTCTTGATTCATTTCCCAGGCAATGGTTGTAATCAAACCTTTTTGTGATTGAACTGCTTTATGACCTGTATTCATCAATAAAAAACAACCAGTTCCATACGTATTTTTAACATCACCTGGACTAAAACACCCTTGTCCAAAAAGAGCTGCTTGTTGATCACCTAAAACACCTGTTATAGGCACTTCATAACCAAAGAAATGAAAATCAGCTGTATAACCAAACAAACCTGAAGAAGGAAAAACAGTTGGTAAAAGCGAAACTGGAATATCTAGTTTTGTTAAAATGTCTTGGTCCCAACACATGTTATGTATGTTATACATCATGGTTCTTGATGCATTTGATGGCTCAGTCACATGCGCTTTACCATTGGTTAGTTTCCATATCAACCAACTATCAATAGTCCCAAAAAGCAGTTCACCATTTAATGCACGCTTTTTAGCACCTTTAACATGTTCAAGTAACCAAACAACTTTGGTTGCTGAAAAATAAGGATCAATAATTAACCCTGTCTTATCTTTAAACCACTGCTCCAACCCCTCATCTTTAAGCTTGTCACAAATGGCTTCAGATTGTCTTGATTGCCAAACAACAGCATGATGAATCGGTTGTCCTGTTTGTTTATCCCAGATAACAGTTGTTTCCCTTTGATTGGTTATCCCAATACAAGCAACACTAGCAGGATCAATATCATGTTGCTTCACAACTTGTGACATAACTGCAAGTGTCGTCATCCAAATCTCATTTGCATCATGTTCAACCCAACCACTCTGAGGAAAATATTGCGTTATCTCTTTTTGGGCAATACCAAGCATCTTTCCTTTCAAATCATAGATAACTGCGCGTGTACTTGTTGTACCTTGATCAATGGCCAACACATAGTTCTTTTTCATGTAGCACCTCACCTTTATCTTTAGTTTATCATAAATAGAACGCTTTCAAAAGACTAAATCAAGATTTAAATGTTTCTCTTTTTCATGTAAAAACATATCTCATCACTTGTTTTTATGTTACAATTATTAATAATAAAAGGAGGGTTAACATGAAGATTATTTTTTCTGATTTAGATGGTACGCTATTAAATAGTCAACATTTTGTCTCAAACAAAACCAAATCAGTCATTCAAAACTTATCCATTCCTTTTATCATTGCTTCTGCTAGAATGCCAAAAGCCATATGGCCGATTGTTCAAGCATTAGATCTTAAGATGCCAATCATTGCTTATGGTGGTGGGTTAATTATTGATGCTGATCAAAAAACCATTATTCACGAACAAACATTAGACCAGAGGCATGTTAATCTTGTTGACATGATTGAAACTGATTATCCTGATATTGCAATCAACCTTTATCATCGTGACAACTGGATTGTTTCTAACGATTCACATCCTCTAATTGTTAAAGAAACTATGATTACTAAAACCATGCCTCAAGTTGATGATGTAAAAGCATACATCCTACATCATTCTATTCATAAGATTTTATGTATTGGCCGTCAAAAAGACATACGCGATTTACATCAAGTTTTATTATCACGTAATGACTGTCAAGTCATTTTATCAAAACCAACCTATCTTGAAATCATCCCTTTATCTGTATCTAAAGGACATGCGCTTAAAGTCACATGTGAATATTTCAATATTGATGTTGCATCAAGTGTAGCCTTTGGTGATCAGTACAATGATTTATCCATGATTAAAGATGCTGGTATTGGTATTGCAATGAAACAAGCGCCGATTGAGGTTAGACAAGAGGCTACATATGTTGCTTTATCCAACGATGAAGATGGTGTTGCAACTATGATTGAACAATTAAGAAACGAGGTGACATTATGAAATTATTTATAGATGTTGATAACACCATACTTGAACATTCTAGTTTTTATTCTTTAGCTACTGAAGGACGTGTTCACTCAACGATTGGCCGTTATCCGATTGAAAATGCAAAATCAATTAAAACCATGTATGAAAGTGCTATTTGTCGTAACCCTGATCTTGTTAAAGAACTATTTCAATTAGATGATGTCTACATCCTAACCAAATACCCTGCTATCGAGTATGAACACCATAAACAAAGACGAGTTGCTGAAATACTTGGTTATGATCATGAAACCATGATGCAATTAAAAGATAAAAAAGGTCATCCTAAATACATTTATCTTGATGTCAATGATAGTAAAGTAAGTGTTGTTAAAAAGATATTTGGGCTTGATTCTTTAGAAGATTGCATTTTGATTGATGATTATTCCAATAATTTAATGGAATGGGAGAATCATGACGGAATTGCCATTAAGTATTTTAATGAATACAATAGTCCTAATCATCCAACGTCTGGTTTATCCATATCAAATTTTAAGTTATTTAAATTTATGTTGACTCATAAGCCAATCCAAAGTTTACTTGTAGCTGCAACAAATGCTTATAAGCTTCATTTGTTTTTAAGTCACGTTCGGGTAAAGGAAGCTCAAAGCATTGATTTACTTAAATCTATCTATTTGAATGCAATCAACAATCTTCAATTAGAGCATTTAAAGGTTGATACTAAATATGATGTTAATAACTTTATTTTAGAGTATTATCGTTTTCAAGAAAACATTAATCCTAATTATTGGGCATCAATTTTTAAACCATTGATTGATTATTCAAAGTTTAATCTTATTTATTCATTATTTCATATTGACTATAAAAAGCTCAATCTTATCAATCACAGTAATCAACTAACTCTTTGTTTACTTGGAAGTCAAAAACCCCCTGTTGTTTACGATGTTTATTTCACTTATAAAAAACATCTATTTATGGATGAAATTGAAACTGAGGCTGAAAGGTTGATGTCAATCTTTGCCTTACTTACACAATAGTGGATACCTCATCACATGTTTGTATGGGGGTTGCAACAGGGGTTTTAATCAGTAGTATGGCATCACAAAACATGGTAGTCAATGGATCAAGTATTGTTGCAATCAGTGTGCTTGCAAACACCATTCCTGATATTGATGTGTTATGGAAGTTAAAAAGTAATGCTGCTTACATTAACAACCATCGTGGTGCAACACATTCTATTTTGTTTACATTTTTTTGGATGACATTGCTTTCAGTTGTTGGTTATCTAACAACACGCCAACACTTTCAGTTATATGTGATTACTGCTGTTGTTGGGGTTGCCTCCCATATTGGTTCTGATTTATTGAATGGTTATGGGGTTCAGTTTTTATGGCCCTTTAATCGTAAATGGATTGCACTTGGTATTACGTATACTTTTGATGCTTATTTAATTGGATCTCATATTGTTGCACTTGCACTTATCTTTTTATTCAATTTTAATAAAATCATCACATTGTCATTGTTGTATGTGAGTATCGCCGTTTATATTTTTATTGCTTTTTTGTATCATCGTCACTTAAAAAAACAATTAATCCTTAAATATGGTAAACTAAAGCGATTAATTCTTCAATCTAAATCAACACCACTTGATTGGAAATATGTCTATGAAACAACCGATAAAAAGTTTTATATGGGTATTATTCATGGAAAAGAAATCAAACAACTTCGTTATGAAAAAAGATTAGAAGTGATTCCTGACGATATTGAACAACTCTTATACAAAGATAAAGCAGTTCAAAGTTTCATCGATTTTACACCTATTTATAACTATCATATTAAGCATCGTCGTGATGGTACGATGGAAATTAAGTACTATGATTTAAGATATTTAATGGTTAGAAAAGGGAAACTGATGTATCAATTTAACTGCATTGTAAGAATAAAAAACAAACAAGTTTTATCCTCTTATTTAGGGTTTGTAGTAAATGAAGAAACAATCTATAAAAAGATTGAACAAAAAAAGTAGACTATTCCAATAAGGATTGATGTTTTAAAAGCGTCAATCCTTTTAGTCTACCTATTTCGCTTGCTTATACTGCATCATTAATATCATCATATAATTGCATAAAACGCAACCACTGCACTTTGTAAAAGTAAAAGCAATAAAGCCATCATTGTATGATTTCTATTCTTTTCTAAAATCACCATATTACTTACAGTCAAAGTTATAAAGATCAGACTGTTTAATGAAATGATACTTTCAAATGGGTAAGTTGAACTAACGGCACTACTATAAAATATTGTTTTAAGAAGCAATACCATGAGCAATTGCACGACGCTGAACCCAACAATAATTAGATACTTGTTTAAATTACTTTTATTTGTATGTTCCATTTCTTCACCTCTTTTAGCCTTGTTAAGCTAACCTTTCATCTTAATAATCAAAACTTGTTTATTCAAAATACTTGCCTTTCAATTTAAACCTATCTCCCCTTCTTTTTTAATAAGATGACTATTTTTGATATCACCCATAGCAGTATCATCGTCATAATGATTGAGTTAAATAATCCAAAACGATAGATTAGAATACCAAAAACAATTAGTGTGAGTGATTCTATTTGTAGTAAATCAAACAAATACTTTTGTTGCCAATGATAGCCCTCATAACTGTAAATTCGATACTTCTTTTTATTCATATCAAACAACATATTAGACAATATGACACTTTGAAGTATGAATGTTACCATAACAGCGACAATAAACGTTAAATCATTGATGTAATGATAAAATGAATTAGCTAACATTTGATTGAATTGTGATTCTATTGATTCTACCTCTATGGTTATATCCAATCCTAAAGCATTAACTTCTTTCAGTATTTTATCTTTTAATGCTTGTTCATCTAAACTTTCGTCATAAATTATAATTTCAGTGTTCCCTCTACTTATTTCTTCTGGTATCCCAAAGATGCATTTATCTGCTTGATACAAATAAGTGTATACCCACCTTTGCCCCTCCTCAATCAAAACAGTTCTTGTCGGGATATATACTTCTTTTTGTGATGAAAAGTTATGATTTGGATACTCTTTACTCATGTACTTTGCAGCATCTTGGTTATGATAATTCCCATCTTCTAATGTCAATCCATATCGTTTATTTATTGCAGAAACTTCATAAATAAAACAATGATATTGATCAATTGCATTGCCTTGTTGTCGATAAAGAACATCGTACTTTTCATTTAACATTGCAGAAAACTGTTTACCTTCATCTACCCCATTTGACATGCTTGAATAGGTTGGATCAACACGATAGTAGTTTCTATTCTCTTCACTTATGTCATTTTGGTGAATCAATGCATCCATATAGGGACTAACTTTATAAATTGATGACATGGATATGACGACAAGCACAATCATCACAATCAAATTAATCGTTTGGATAAAAGATAATGCTTTTTTTTGTGGTTGACTGCCTTTAATGATGGTATTGACCGTGATGATCTTTGTGTTCAAAAAAGGAATAACCGATAACACTAAACCAAATAAAGCAAAGGCAACTAATGTCACACCAAGTACTTTATATAGGAAAAATTGGTTGACAATGTCTGTGTGAACAAACAATTTGATAAATAAAAGATATGATAGTGCAACACAAGTAACTGCCAATATCAGTTTATTTAAGACATGTTTCAAAACAATATTTAAATAACCATGTCCTTCTAACAATTTCAACTGTGTTTTTTTCAATGACTTTCCTAAGTCATATATGATGATGTATACAATGATTAAAGCAATCAATCCTGACAATGCAATCATTTGATATGTTATAAAAGGTACGACATTCCAGTCAAGTCCGCCAAGTTCAAGTGCTACTTTCGCTTCAATTTTTGGGTTAATCGCCGACACTTCTTGCATAAATGCATTAAACTGATTGATTTCCTTAGTCGCAACAAACATCCATACAGGTGAAGACGTCATTCTAGGATCATCTGTTACCATGTATCTAAAAAAGATTTCATCATTTGCCTTTGGTATATAAATACGGTATTGATCAGTACCTTGTGTTGAATAATTGACTGAATCATCTACAATCGGTCTCAAATCACTTTGATTATTTAACCATAGCCCTTTTAAAAAATCAATGTCTGTGATGTAACAAAAAGCATACTCACCTTTGACCCCTTCAACACGACAGCCTTGATAATCATACTTTTTCAGTAAAGAGACATACTGTTCTAAATAGTCTACAGTTAGTTTACTGCCATCAGTACTATCAAGATAAATTACTTTTGTCTTATACTCAGATGCATTAATTGCATTACTAAAGAAAGAATTTCCATACGAAGCATATAAGTCTAACGCAGCACTAAATGTTAAGACAGAAAATAAAGCACTACAGATGAGGATAAAGGTATTGACGATGTGACGTCGTTTCATCTTCTTTTTAGTTCAATGAAGTTGTCAGAAACACTTCTAAACCCTTCATCATGTGTCACCACAATCACTGTTTTACCTTCATCTCTCATTTGTTTTAAATAACTTAATATCACATCTTTATTATCTTGATCTAGTGATGCAGTTGGTTCATCACATAAAATGATGTCACAATTCTTGATAAGTAGCTTAGCAATCGCAATGCGCTGTTGTTCACCACCACTGCATTTATAGATCTTCTTGTTTAATATGTCTTGAAGCCCTACTTTTAATAATGCTTCTTTCATGATTCTTTTCTTTGCTTCAGGTTTTGTTTTTCTTAAACAGTAAAGCAAACTTAAATTATCATATACAGTTTCATCTTCAAGTAACCCAAAGTTTTGAAAAACAAAGCCAATACGATGTCTTAAATAACTTCTTCTTTGTTTCTCTGTTTTGATGGTTTCACCATCAATGATGATAGTCCCTTCATTAGGTTTTTCAATTAAACCAATGATGTTGAGTAATGTTGTTTTACCACATCCACTTGGACCATAAATACTCGTTATTTTACCTGATTCAATGGTTGTTGAGAAGTCAGAGAAGACAGCTTGTTCTTCAAAGCTTTTAACAATGTCTATAAGTTCAATCATAGGGCACCTCCTGTCTTTTATTTGTATATTCAAGTAAACAAACTTTGTTGTTTGTGATTACTCATATTATACATTTATAATGGATACAAAGCAACAATACGCCTGTATAAGCAACATTAAAACAACTTAGGTTCATGACTTAAACACACATGACTCAAATAAAAGTAATTGTTTAAGTTGCCTTTTGAATACGATATGGGTCGACCTACTACTACCTTAACATAAAAAATAAAAAAAACCTTCATTTGAAAGATAAGAAATATAATTTATTTGTACTAAATGAAAAAACAATCTATAAAAAGATTGAACAAAAAAAGTAGACTGTCTCATTGAGGATTGATATTTTTAAATGCTCAATCCTTTTAGTCTACCTATTTCGCTTGCTTATACTGGATCATTTACAGCATCATATAATTGCATAAAATGCGACCACCGCACTTTGTAAAAGTAAAAGTAATAAAGCCGTCATTGTATGATTTCTTTTCTTTTCTAAAATCGCCATGATAATTGCAGTCAAAGTAATAAAGATCAAACTGTTTAATGAAATGATACTCACTAGTGGGGAACTTGAACTAACTACACCCCCATAGAATATCGTTTTAAGAAACAAAACCATGAACAACTGCACAACACTGAATCCACCAATAATTAGATACTTGTTTAAGTTGCTTTTATTTACTCGTTCCATCTCTTCACCCCTTTTAGCCCTGTTAAGCTAGCCTTTCTTCATAGTAAATGCCAGTAATTAGCGCCTTATATGAATTGTATAATTACATTTAATCAAAATCAGCAATATCTCTAAAAATAAGCTCTACAGTTTTACTGTATAATTAACGATAATAATGGTGATAATGTTGCGTTGTATAAAAAATGCCCTGACTACAAGTAAATTGACGCCAAGTATAAAACATTTGATGTCCAGTAGCAGCGCAGTTTACACCTGCCAACCAATTTCCTGATACATCTGTTGCGATGGTTCTGTAATTGTTCATACCATCAAACCAATCTTTATACTCAAAATGACTCATTGAAGATTTATTTATCCAATTTTGTGCACTCATTTGAAATACACTTAATGACAAAACTACTGCAACCACACCCAAAATGATTTTCATTTTTGCATACATTTTTGCATCCTCCTTTTAATAAAAATAATGATATGTTAATACAATTCGTTATCTTGAAGCGTCTATTCTAGAGATACTGCTGTGTTTAATCACAAGCTATTAAATCACATGCCAACTTACTCATTTAGGAAATTGATTTTTTTAAGTACCCCAAAAAGTATTATACTTAGAAATACATATGCCATAATGACCGTTAACGCGATCAGCAATGATTGTCCATTTAAAATCACAAATGTAAGAACAAAAGTAAATCCAATACAGTTCATTAGTATGTAGTCAATGTGTTTAAATATTGGATGATACCCCTCAACTACAATGATTTTATGCTTCTTTAGCTTTTTATCTTTACCTAAAACAATTATTTGCATATCTACCGAAAGCAATAGAAGTACAATCAACACAAGAATTGGTGCACTAAAAATAAGAGTAGTCTCAATCAATTCGAGACTTGTAAGCACTTCATTTTCATATGGGTTACCAATTTGATATAGTCCAATAGGTAACCCTTGCTTTTCATACAATTCATCTAGATATCTTTGTGCCTGTTCCTGACTACCAGAATAATTAAAAAATAAGTATGATGACATTTCGTTAACTATTCTATCATATACATAGATGAATTGATTACTATTTAATGATCTACTGAGTACTAAATTTGAATAAATCTTAGGTTTAACAGATTTTTTATATGTCAATACCTCACTATTTTTGGCACCAAAATAACTATCTAATTCAATCTTTTTAGCATATTCAGTTTGATAGCCTTCAGGAAAGAAATAGTAAAATGATGTCTCATCAAAGACGAAGCCCTCACTTACAAACCCATTTTGAATCAAATAGTTTTTCGTAACTGAAACTACTAAAGTATCTGATGATAATTCCATTAGGTTATTGTAGTAAAACATTCCATTATTAGCCTCTAAGTAA